>NZ_WIVQ01000090.1:0-18681 GCF_009600545.1 Pseudomonas sp. FSL R10-1339
AGGCCGAACTGGTCGAGCAGGGGGGCCGGGTCGTGGCCGCAACTGCGCACGGCGTCGGCCAGGGACTGAACGAACCCGACCGATAGATCGCCCAGGCGCACCGGCAGCGGTTTCATCATTCTATAACCAGAGGTTCAGCAGTCGTGCACCGCTGCCAGGCTGGTCCGGGCTGGTCTGGCCGTTGCGGCTGATAAAGCCCTGGCCGGTGCTGTGCTTGTCCCAGAACTTGCCGCGCAAGAACACGGTGACGCCAGCGTTGGCGGTGCTGATGGGCAGGCTGCTGGTGAAGGTCAGGCGATGCCAGGCATCGCCCTCAGTGACTTCGCCGGGCTTGAGGCTGATTTCACTGGGCGTCGACACGCTTTTGTAACCGCCCCAGGGCTTGTCCCAAGTGGTTTTACCGACGATAAACGCGGGCACTGCGATCAGTTGCGCGCCTTTTTCGTTCAGCGTGCGGTAGTTCTCGGGGTACCAGCTGTCGCTGCCGATCAGGATGCCCAGGCGTCCGGCCGGGGTGTCGACCACATTCAGCTCATGATCGGGGCTGGGCTGGATATAGCTTTGTTCTTCATAGGTGGGCAGCAATTGGCGCTGCGGAGTGCCGATGGCGGCACCCTCGCGGTCAAACACCACGCTGCTGTTGTACAACGCGCCGGTGCCGACCAGCAGTTTGCCGTGTTCAATGCGCGGGTCGGGCAAGGCGATGCTGCCGGCCACCAGGGTTACCCCGAACTCCTTGGCCAGGCCGCCAAACAGGGTCTGGTAATCGTCGGCCATGCTGTTGGCTTTCATGCGCAGATGAGCATCGTTGACCCGGCTTTCGCCGTCAGCGCGCAACCATGCATTGGCAAAGGCCAGCGGGTTGCTGATGGCCAGCCAGTGCATCGCTTGATTGAGGTTGGCGGCTTGATACAGCTGGTTTTTTTCACCGCGAAACATCAACCAGGAACCGATATGTTCCGGCAGTACCACTACGGTTTTGCCGTTGACCAGCCCGGCATCGCGGGCGCTGTTCAAGTAGGCCGCCAGTTTCAGATGGACCAGCGCCAGGCTTTGGTAGTCGCGGGGTGACAGGTCGGGCTCGATGCCCAGCAGGTTGCCGCGATCATTATTCACACCCTCGTTAATCGCGAGTTCGATGCGCAAGTCAGAAAGGTAGTGGCCAACATCCCGTTGCGTGGTCCACCAGGCATAACCGCCTGCAGCAGCGAAGAGGGCAATCAGTAAGGTGCAGCCAATTATTTTGCGCATATAAATAAAACAGACAGCTTTCAGCGGAATTCAATCTACAGGGTAGGCGGCGGTTGTTGGCTTGCCAAGGGGTGCTGCGCATTTGGGTTAATAATTTGTAACTTTGGGTCATTGAGTGGGGTCGGTTGAGTCTTTACTGTGCCTCAGATCAACGACGGGAGCCGCAGAGCATCCCGCGTTCCGTGATTTCGCCCGTTGTGGAGCCTACTGATGACCGCCACTCGCTACCCGCACTTGCTCGCCCCGCTGGATCTGGGTTTTACCACTTTGCGCAACCGCAGCCTGATGGGCTCGATGCACACCGGCCTGGAAGAAAAGCCCGGTGGCTTTGAACGCATGGCCGCCTACTTTGCCGAGCGTGCCCGGGGTGGCGTGGGCCTGATCGTCACGGGCGGCATTGCGCCCAACGACGAGGGTGGGGTGTACAGCGGTGCAGCCAAGCTGAGTACGGTGGAAGAGGCCGAAAAGCATGTGGTTGTGACCCGCGCAGTACACGATGCCGGCGGCAAGATCTGCCTGCAGATCCTCCACGCCGGGCGTTATGCCTACAGCCCGCGCCAGGTCGCGCCGAGTGCGATCCAGGCGCCGATCAACCCGTTCAAACCCAGGGAGCTGGATGAAGAGGGCATCGAAAAGCAGATCAGCGACTTCGTGACCTGCGCCAGGCTGGCCCAGAGTGCCGGCTATGACGGTGTCGAAATCATGGGGTCCGAGGGTTACCTGATTAACCAGTTCCTGGCGGCGCACACCAACCAGCGTACTGACCGTTGGGGTGGCAGCTACGAAAACCGCATGCGCCTGCCCGTGGAAATCGTGCGTCGCGTGCGCGAAGCCGTTGGCCCGAATTTCATCATTATCTATCGTCTGTCGATGCTCGATCTGGTGGCAGGCGGCAGCGTCTGGGAAGAGATCGTGCAACTGGCCAAGGCGGTCGAATCGGCCGGTGCGACCCTGATCAACACCGGTATTGGCTGGCATGAAGCGCGCATCCCGACCATCGCCACCAAAGTACCCCGTGCCGCGTTCAGCAAAGTCACCGCCAAGCTGCGCGGTTCGGTGAGTGTGCCGCTGATCACCACCAACCGCATCAACACTCCGGAAATCGCCGAGCAGATCCTGGCCGAAGGCGATGCCGATATGGTGTCGATGGCGCGGCCGTTTCTGGCTGATCCGGAGTTCGTCAACAAGGCGGCTGCCGGGCGCAGTGATGAGATCAACACCTGCATCGGCTGCAACCAGGCCTGCCTGGACCACACCTTCGGCGGCAAGCTGACCAGTTGCCTGGTCAATCCCCGAGCCTGCCACGAAACCGAACTCAATTATTTGCCGACCATCGCGGTGAAAAAAATCGCCGTGGTCGGTGCCGGCCCGGCCGGGCTGTCTGCGGCTAGCGTGGCGGCTGAGCGCGGGCATGAAGTGGTGCTGTTTGACGCAGCCAGCGAGATTGGCGGGCAGTTCAATGTGGCCAAGCGCATACCGGGCAAGGAAGAGTTCTTTGAAACCCTGCGTTACTTCAAGCGCAAACTGCAAACCACCGGTGTCGAGGTGTGCCTGAACACCCGGGTGGATGTGCAGCAACTGGTCGAAGGCAAGTTTGACGAAATCATCCTGGCCACCGGCATCGCACCGCGCACGCCGGCGATCCCGGGTATCGACCACCCCAAGGTTCTGAGCTATCTGGACGTGATCCTGGAGCGCAAGCCGGTGGGCGGTAAGGTTGCAGTGATTGGCGCGGGCGGGATTGGTTTTGACGTGTCGGAGTTTCTGGTGCACCAGGGGGTGTCTACCAGCCAGGACCGTGAAGCGTTCTGGAAAGAGTGGGGCATCGACACCGAGCTTGAGGCTCGCGGCGGTGTGGCCGGGATCAAGCCTCAGGTGCATGCCCCGGCGCGTCAGGTGTACTTGCTGCAACGCAAGGCCAGCAAGGTGGGTGACGGGCTGGGCAAGACCACTGGCTGGATCCATCGCGCCGGGCTGAAAAACAAGCAGGTGCAGATGCTCAACAGCGTGGAATACCTGAGCATCGACGATGCCGGTTTGCATGTGCGTATTGGCGAGGGCGAGCCGCAGGTATTGCCTGTAGACAATATTGTGATTTGCGCGGGGCAGGATCCGTTGCGTGAGTTGCAGGATGGCCTGGTTGCAGCGGGGCAGAGCGTGCATTTGATCGGCGGTGCCGATGTGGCGGCGGAACTGGATGCCAAGCGTGCGATTGACCAGGGGTCGAGATTGGCGGCGCAGTTGTAAAGCGCCCTCACCCTAACCCTCTCCCGGAGGGAGAGGGGACTGATTTGTGGCGTTGCGAAGATCTGCTTTGGCCTTTAGCCCCCTCTCACTTTGGGAGAGGGTTGGGGTGAGGGGCTTTGCTCTTAATGCACGATCTGGGCTAAAAACGCCTTGGCCCGCGGGCTTTTCGGGGCGTTGAAAAACTCCTCGGGCGGCGAGTCTTCAATCACCATGCCGCCATCCAGGAACAACACCCGCTCCGCCACCTGCCGGGCAAAACCCATTTCATGGGTCACGCACAACATGGTCATGCCACTGCCCGCCAGGTTGACCATCACATCCAGCACTTCGCTGACCATTTCCGGGTCCAGCGCCGAAGTCGGCTCATCGAACAACATGATTTTCGGTTCCATGCACAACGCCCGGGCAATGGCCACACGTTGCTGCTGGCCGCCGGACAACTGGCTCGGGTATTTATCAGCCTGGCTGGCAATGCCAACCTTGGTCAAAAAATGCTGGGCCAGTTCGATGGCTTTCTTGCGCGACAGGCCGCGCACCGACATCGGCGCCAGGATGCAGTTGTCCAGCACACTCATGTGCGGGAACAGGTTGAAATGCTGGAACACCATACCGATCTCACTGCGCACTTTCGCCGCTTCACGGGTTGGCAGTGCCAGGTCGGTGTCGTTGATCAGGATGCGACCCTGCTCGGCGATTTCCAGGCGGTTGATGCAGCGGATCAAGGTTGATTTGCCAGAGCCGGACGGGCCGCACAGCACAATGCGTTCACCTTCGCGCACCTTCAGGTCGATGCCCTTGAGCACGTGAAAAGCGCTGTAATATTTGTTCAGCCCGGCGATATCCACGACGACCTTGCGGGTGTCAGTGACTGGCGACACAGGATGAACGTAAGCAGGTTGTGCAAGCATGGTGTGTCTCCAGTGATCAGTGAAAACGCTCGGCGCTGTAGGGCGCAGGGTCGGTGAAAGGTTTTTCCCCGGTCATCATTTCGGCCAGCAGACGCCCGCTGACCGGGCCCAGGGTCAGGCCATGATGGGCGTGGCCAAAGTTGAACCACAGGCCCTTGTGGCGGCTGCCAGGGCCAATCACTGGGCACATGTCCGGCAGGCACGGGCGCCGGCCCAGCCAGGGTTCGGCATCCACACGCTCACCCAGCGGGTACAGGCGTTGGGCGCGCTCCTCGCAGCGGCGCAACTGGATTTCGTTGATCGGGTCATCGCTGTCGGCAAATTCGATCCCGGTGGTCAGGCGAATACCGCCCACCATCGGTGCCAGCACATAACCGCCCACCGAATCCAGAATCGGGTGCTGCATGGTGTGGCCGTCTTTGGCCGCGTAATGCATGTGATAGCCGCGCTTGATTGCCAGGGGAATGCGATAGCCCAGCGGTTCGAAAATCGCCCGTGCTTGCGGGCCGAGGGCAATCACCACTTCGTTGCCGACGATCAGGCCCTTCTGGCTCTCGACCTGCCATTGCCCGGCCGTTGCCCGCAGGCTGGTGGCGTCACCGATGACAAAGGTGCCTCCACGCTTTACAAACAATTCGGCATAACCCCGGGTCAGGCCGCCCGGGTCACTGACGGTCTTGGGATCGAGCCAGTGAATGCCTCCGATCACATCGTTATGCAGGCCCGGCTCCAGGGCGTGCACCTGCTGTTCGCCCAGTACCCGGTAGTTGAGCCTGTAGTCGCTCAAGGCCGCCGCATCGCGTTGGGCCTTGTCGAAGTCGGCCTGGGTGCGATAGACCTCGATCCAGCCGCTGTCATCGATCAGCGCAGTCACCCCGGCGGGCTCGGCCAGCAAGTCGTGTTCGCTGACGCATTGTTCAATCAGCGGCAGCATGGCCCGGGTGGCCCTGGCCAGCGCCTTGGGAGCGGATTGCTGCCAGTACTTCAACAGCCACGGCCCGGCCTTGGGCAGGTGCTTGAGGCTGTAGCGCACGTCCGATTGCTGGTTGAGGCCATAGCGCAACAGGCGCGAAAGTTCCCGCGGGAACGAATAGGGGATCACGCTGGCGCGCTCGATCAACCCGGCATTGCCGTGGCTGGTGCCGCTGCCTGGCTGGGCGCGGTCAAGCAGCACGACGCTGCGCCCACGAGCCTGGAGTTGCAACGCGGTACTGACGCCGACAATGCCGGCGCCCAGAACGATAGTGTCGCAGTGCATAAACAAATCCTTAAAACAGGGGGCCGTGTGCGCAGCCCGGGCAATGGGCTTACTGCAAATGGCGGCCGAGGCGGCCTTCGATCAGTTTCAGGCTGCGCCGCACCACTTCCACGATCAGCAGATACAGCACGGCGGCCCACAGGTAGACCTGAAAGTCGAAACTGCGCGAAAACGCCATCTTGGTCACGCCCATCAGGTCGTAAATGGTTACCAGCGAGGCAATCGCACTGGCCTTGATCATCAGGATCAGTTCATTGCCCAGCGGGCCGATGGCCACCAGCAACGATTGCGGCAGAATGATCTTGCGAAAGGTGGTCCAGCGCGACAGGTTCAGCGCTTTGCAGGCCTCACGCTGGCCCTGGGCCACGGAGAGGATACTGCCGCGCAGGATCTCGGCCTGGTACGCCGCCGTGTTGAGAGTGAAAGCCAGCAGGGTGCAGAACCACGCATCGCGGAAAAACCACCACAGGCCCACGTCCTGCCAGAAGCCCTTGAACGAGCCGAGGCCGTAGTACAGCAAAAACAGTTGCGCCAGCAGCGGTGAGCCGCGGAAAAAGTACACGTAGGCACCGGTAAAACTGCGCAAGAAGCGGTTGCTCGACAAACGCCCCAGGGCGATCAGCAAGCCGAGCAAAGCCCCCAGGGTAAAGGAAATCGCTACCAGTTTGCCGGTGACCAGCAGCCCGTCGATAAACCGCGGGCCGTAGCGTTCCAGCAGGTCGGGGTTGAGAAACATGTTTTGTAGATCCGCCAGACTCATGGCTGCGCGCTCCGTTGATGGCGGCTGAAGTAGCGTTCAAGAAAGGCGAACAGACGCCCGGAAATCGCCGAGAAAAACAGATAGCCCAGGCAGGCGACGGTGTAGAACAGCATCGGCTCTTTGGTCACGCTGACCGCCAGGTTGGTCTGGCGCATCAGGTCCACCAGGGAAATGGTCGACACCAGCGAGGTGTCCTTGAGCAGCGACAGCCAGTTGTTCGACAGCCCCGGCAGGGCGATGCGTGCCAGTTGTGGCAGTACCACCTTGCGAAAGGTGGTGAATTTGCTCAGGCCCAGTGCCGAGGCCGCTTCGAACTGGCCCTTGGGAATGGTTTTAAACGCACCCAGCCAGATCTCGCTCGAGAAGGCGGCAAATACCAGGCTGAAAGCCACCATCGCAGCGACGAAGGTATTGATCGTCACCTGCGCGTCGTAGCCCATCATGGCGAGCAGCTTTTGTGCGGCGATCTGGCAGCCGTAATAAATGATCAGCAGGGTCAGCAGTTCCGGCAAACCGCGAAATACCGTGGAAAAGGTCGTCGCCCACGCCCGCAGCCAACGGTTTTTTGAGCGTGCCGCCACCGCCACGACCAGGCCCAGGGGCAAGCCGATAGGCAGGCAGCTCAAGGCCAGGGCAATGGTCACCAGCGCGCCGGCGAGCAACGCCGAGCCCCAGCCGCCACTGGCAAAAGAAAGAAGTGAGAGTTGATCGAGCATGCTCGAATCCCCGGGCAAAAGTGGGCCGAAATTCAGCCACTGCGCACGTTATGTGCGCAGGGCAGGGTCATTGGCAGGGAGGCCCTCAAGCGAGGGCAGGCGACTCAGTAAATGTCGAAGTCGAAGTACTTGCTGCTGATCTTTTTATAGGTGCCGTCAGCCACGATTTCGTCCAGCGCCTTGTTGAAACGCTCGCGCAGCACGGTATCGCTCTGGCGTACGGCAATGGCGGCGTCGGCATTGGTGCCGTTGACGTCACCGATGATTTTGCAGCAGTCGTCGCTGGCCTTGTTGATCCATTCCAGCAGCGGGAATTTGTCGGCAATCACCGCATCGACACGACCGTTTTTCAACTCGGCGTTGGCCTCGTCCAGGGTCGGGTACAGGTTGAGCTTGGCGCCGGCTTTTTCGTAGTGGTCTTCGGCGTAGATGCCCTGGGTTGCAGCGCCCTGGGCACCGATGGTGCGGCCCTTGAAGTCGATCTGGGCATCGGTGATATCAGAGTCTTTAGGCACGGCGATCGACAGCGGGGTGCGGTAGTAGTGATTGGTAAACGCGATCTTCTTTTTGCGTTCATCGGTCACGATCATCGACGCGACGATGGCGTCGTATTTTTTCGCCATCAGCCCCGGGATAATACCGTCCCAGTCCTGGGCAACGATCTTGCATTGCGCGTTCATGCGCTCGCACAGGGCATTGGTGATGTCGACGTCAAAGCCGGACACCGTGCCGTCCGAGTTGGTGGTGTTGAAGGGAGGGTAGGCGCCTTCGGTGGCGATAGTCAGCGTGTCGGCCTGAGCATTGGCTGCAACGGCGGCCACCAGTGCGCATGCACTTGCAAAGCGAATGACGTATTTCATCTAGCACCTCGTTTTATTGTTTTGATCCGGGTGAGGATGTGTAGCCCACGAACTCATTGTGTAAGGCCGCGGTTGCCTCAAGACGCTTTTCAACGTCAGGCCCCAGTTGTTTGCACACTTCATTGATCAGCAAATGCACCAGCGACAGCATGGCCGCGGTGGACTCCCAGAACAGGTTGAACTCGGTGGGCACGCGAAACACTTCATTGGCGCTCTGGTCGGCCCAGTCGCAGAAGGTATCGGTGACCAGCGTGACCTCGATGCCGGCCTCGCGTGCCTTGCGGCACAACAACTGGGCGTGGCGCGAGTAGCGACGGGCTTCAAACACCACCAGGGCGCAGTCTGCCGGCGGGCACAGCAGTACATCGGCGTAATGCCCGGCGGCGCCGTCGACCAGCTGCACGCCATCGCGCAGGTATTGCAGTAAATGCACCATCGAGGCGGCGATTCCGCGCTCGGTCTGGAAGCCTGCGACAAACACCTTGGGCCGCGTGGCCAGGCGCTGGCTGACGGCACGCCACTGCGGGGTGAGGCTGTATTCGTAGACCTTGACCAGCGCCCCGACTTCCAGCTCGAAGCTGCGCGGCAGGGCCTGCGGGCTCTGGCTCGACTGCTGGCGGAATTCTTGCAAGCGATCACCGACCAGCCACGGGCCGTCGCCCAGGTCGCCCTTGAGATCGTTTTTCAAATCCTTGAAATGGCTATAGCCCAGGGCACGGCAAAAGCGCCCCACACTGGACTCGCTGACCCCCAGTTTGCTGGCGATGTCGGCGGCGGTCTGAAAGGGCAGCTCGTAGAGATTGGCCAGCATGTAGCTGGCAATCGCCCGGCCCGAGGGGGCGGCGGTTGACAGACTGCTTTCAAGGCGTTGTTTAATCGGCTGGCTCACGACTGCTTCCTGTTTTTATTTCAGCGCGTTGCAGAAAGTGAATGTTTTCTGTCATTAAGTCAACAATTGACAGAGAACTGTCATCGAAGGATAGTTTGCCTCAGACAAAAATAATCAGACTGGAGCCCCAGAATGTCATCCACGCAGTCGCTTTCCCTCGCCGAATTGACCGCTTTGCTGCAACGGATTTTTGAGCGTCATGGCACCTCGCCGGAGGTTGCCGGGGTACTGGCGGACAACTGCGCCCGGGCGCAGCGCGATGGTTCCTATAGCCATGGGGTATTCCGCATTCCGGGTTATCTGTCATCACTGGCCAGCAACTGGGTCAATGGCCAGGCGGTGCCGGTTGTAGAAGACGTTGCCAGCGGGTTTATCCGCGTGGATGCGGCGGGGGGCTTTGCCCAGCCAGCATTGGCGGCCGCCCGCGAGTTGCTGGTGGCAAAAGCCCGCAGTGCCGGGATTGCGGTGCTGGCGATTCGTAACTCCCATCACTTCGCCGCGCTCTGGCCGGATGTCGAGCCGTTTGCCGAAGAAGGCCTGGTGGCCTTGAGCGTGGTCAACAGCATGACCTGCGTAGTGCCTCACGGTGCACAAAAACCGTTGTTTGGCACCAACCCGATTGCCTTTGCCGCACCCTGTGCGGATGGCAATCCGATCGTATTCGACCTGGCCACCAGTGCGATTGCCCACGGCGACGTGCAAATTGCCGCTCGTAAAGGCCACTCGTTGCCTGCTGGCATGGGCGTAGACAAGCAGGGTGAGCCCACTGAAGACCCGAAAGCCATCCTCGACGGCGGCGCTTTGCTGCCTTTTGGCGGGCACAAGGGCTCGGCGCTGTCGATGATGGTCGAGTTGCTGGCGGCGGCGCTGACGGGGGGTAATTTCTCGTTTGAGTTTGACTGGTCGAAACATCCGGGTGCACAAACCCCGTGGACCGGCCAATTGCTGATCGTGATCGACCCGAGCAAATCTGGCGGCAACAGCTTTGCCCAGCGCAGCGCAGAACTGGTGCGGCAGATGCATGCAGTAGGGCTTGAGCGCATGCCGGGTGACCGGCGCTTTATCGAGCGGGCCAAATCGTTGAGCGAAGGCATCCCGCTGGGGGCTGAAGAGCTGGCCAAATTGCGTGAGCTGGCGGGGTAACTGCGCCAAGGATCCGTTTGGTAAACGCCGCTAAACCTGTGGGAGCGGGCTTGCTCGCGATAGCATCACCGCGGTTTGCCAGATAACCGGCGTGGCCTGCATCGCGAGCAAGCCCGCTCCCACAATCCACCTGCGCGCATCAGGTTTGGGGAGTGGCTTACAACGCCAGAAACTGCCGTATCAGATTGGGTGTACACCCCGTCCAGCGTTTCAGGGCCCGGCGAAAGTTCGCCGGGTCGTTGAAGTTCAGGTACTCGGCCACCGCTTCATTGCTCAGCCCCTTGATCTGGTAAAGATACAGCGCCATATGCTTGCGCGCCTGATCCTGCTGGGCCTGAAAATGGGTGCCGTGCTTGTTCAGCTTGCGCTTGAGGGTGGCCTGGCTCACCGAAAAATGCTGCGCGGCCTGCTCAAGGCCCGGAGCCTCCCGGGCATTGTTGCGCAAGTACACATACAGCCGGTCAAGCAGGCTGGCGCGAAAGCCCAGGCTGTGCAACTGCTCCTGTGCCTGTTGATAGGCCACTTGGCGGGCAATGGCCGAGGCATTCGGCCAGGGCCGGGTCAGGTATTCACGGGGCAGGCGCATCATGTCCAGCTGGCAGCCAAACTGGGTGTTCTCCCCCAGATGTACCCAGTACTGCTCCACATAATGCGGCTCGGCATGGCTGAAACTGCATTCCCACGGCAGGCGCTCGCCACTGAGCCACTGACTCATGGCCATCAGCGCCGTCATACTGGCCTCCAGTACAAAACGCAATTGCTCCTGGGCCCCACAACTGTCGAGCCAGTACACATAGGCGTATTTGTCGTCCAGCAACAGCCGCGGGGTGAGCAAGGGGCTGAGCAGGGCGCGGTGATGGATCAGGGTTTCCAGGGCCTGCTGCAGGTTCTGTGCCTGCTGCAGGGCGTGGCTGGCCGGGCCGTAATGCCCCGGCCACAGGCGCTGGCCAAACAGAAAACTGCTGTCATCGGCTTCGAGTAAGCGTTGTGCATTGGCGATCAGGGTAAAACACTGCTGGGGGCTGAGACGCGTGTGCCCGGCGACGATGTCCTCGTAAAACAGCCCGGTACCGCGCAGCAGGCGATGGCTGTCGATATCCCGCGACAACGCCAGATCAATCAGGGTCGCAGGTTGATAATGCCCGGCAATAAAGCGGCTGTCGGCTTCGTACCAGCGGCTGTCCAGGGTCATGCGCGTTTGCTCCGTGGCGGCTTGGCCCGCACCAGTGTCAGGTTCAGGCGCTTGAGCAGCTCATCGGGCGCTTCGTTGACGGCCATCACCACCGCGGTACTGGCCGACAGATACACCCGTTCACCCTGTTGGCGGGTTTTGTGGGCCAGGCTCTGTACCGCCTGCTGCAGTTCCAGCGCCAGCAAGCGGGCCTGACTCTCGCCGGTATTGGGCAACAGCACCACAAAACGGTCACCGGCCAGCCTGCAGAGCAGATCGTGGCGACGCAGGTTGAGCAGCAGCAACTGGCTGAGGGCCTGCAACACGGCATCACCTTCGGCGTGGCCGTAATGCTGGTTGATGGACGTGAAATCGTCGATATCCAGCGCCAGCAGTGACAGCGGCTGTTGCTGCTCGACGCTTTGCGCCAGGCAGTCGCTGACCTGGTGCTTGAGGTAACCGGCGCCGCCCAGAGGGGTGAGTTTGTCGAACAGCCGGTGCTCGCGAAATACCCGCTCGCGCTTCTCCATCTGTTGATTGATAGCCTGCTGCTCGCGGTGCCAATGAAACAGGCCGATGGTCAGCAGAATCATGCCGACGGGCATGGGTGCCGACTCCATCCAGTGATCCCAGCCAATATGTTTGGGCAGGCGGATAAACTCGTCGAGCACATCCACCCACCAGGAAAAAATCATAAAGCACAGGCCGTACGCCAGGTAGTTGGTGACCCGCCCGGTGGGCCGGCTTTTAATCACCAGCCCCAGCCAGAACAGCATAAACAGGGCGGTGCCGCCTTCGCCGAAGATATCCAGCCAGTGCCATTCGCTGAAGGCCTTGGGCGTGCCGAATGCCAGGTTGAGCAGTACCGCGGCATTGGCGGCCAGCAGCAGTAAACCAAGCTTGTAGCGATGGTGTTTAAGGACGTTTAACCAAGTCATCAGAGTTCTACCCAAACCTATTGCCGGTCAGCAGAGCAGAGCGGTGTGACAACTGTATGACGGGGCTTGCGGGTCGAATCAGCTCAGGTGTGTGGTGAAAAAAAAGTTAAACGCAAGCTCGTGGTTGCCCCCGATTTCGTAGCAGCAGCCTCGTTCCTTCGGCAGCTGCTACGGGGGGCGATCCTTTCGTAATCAGGTCAAATCAGCTCATTTACCCCTTTATCACTGCTTGAAACCTTTTGTTTCGGGCGTTTCGCCGAACACTGTCACAGCGCTGTCATCCGCCGACCCTAGCTTTCGCTCCCAAGTTGTCGGGCCATTTGCCCGGCCTGACGTGCGATTTTGGGGGAGCACCAACATGTACAAGTGTCGCAGCAAGGCGCAGTGGGTCGGCTTTACGGTCAGTGCATTGGCCCTGGCAATCGCCAGCGAACGTTTGAGCGCCGCCGAAACATCGGCCATCGGTGCCACTGAACACGTCGAGGTAGTCGGTCAGGCCGTCAGCCTGGACAAGGCACTCAAGCAGCAACGCAACTCGGACACCATCGAAAGCGTGGTGCATGCCGATGGCGTGGCGCAGTTGCCCGACGCCAACGTGGCCGAGGCGGTACAGCGCCTGCCCGGTATCAGCATTGAGCGCGATCAGGGCGAAGGCCGCTTTGTCAGCGTGCGTGGCCTGGGCCCGGACCTCAATAGCGTGACCATCAACGGAACACTGGTACCGTCCCCGGAAAGCGCCCGCCGCGCCGTGGCCCTGGACGTCTTGCCCTCGGAACTGGTGCAGTCGCTGTCGGTGATCAAGACCCTGACCCCGGATATGGACGCCAACTCCCTGGGTGGCACGGTAGACGTACAAAGCCTCTCGGCCTTCGACCATGACGGCCTGTTTTTCACCGGCAGCACCGAGGCCGGATACAACAAGAACAGCCACAAGACCAGCCCCAAGGTGTCGGGCGCCATCAGCGACCGTTTCAGCCTGGGTGACGGTGTCGACAACTTCGGTGTGGCCGCAGCCCTGAGCTGGAACAAGCGCGACTTTCGCTCCGACAACGTCGAAACCGGCGGCGACTGGGACTTCACCGATGGCGCCCGTCTGAACAGCTTTGAACAGCGTGTTTACGAGATCAGCCGCGAGCGTGCCGGTGGCGGCCTCAACTTTGATTACAAGCCCGACGACGATACCAGTCTGTACCTGCGCACCCTGTACAGCCGCTTTGAGGACAACGAAACCCGCAACTCCACCGCCTTTGAATTCTCCGACCCCCAGGCCGAAGACGAGGTGGGTAAAACCAAGACCAAGCGCAAGCTCAAGCAGCGCGAAGAAACCCAGGAAATCCAGTCCTACGTATTCGGCGGCGAACGCACCATGGGCCTGTGGACCCTCAGCGGGCAGGCCGGTTACAGCGAGTCCAGCGAAGACAACCCGGGGGGCATCGCCGGGGCCACCTTCAAGGGCAGCTCGAGCATTGGCAACGGCGGTTTCTACGACACCGAAAAACCGCGGCCGATCATCGGCGCTGGCTTTTATGACCCGACCAACTTCAGCCTCGACAAGGTGGACTGGCAAGAACAGCACACCAAGGACACCGAGAAAAATATCCGCCTGGACCTGGCCCGCGATTACGACGTGCAGGGCTATGCCTCCCAGGTCAAGTTTGGCGGCAAGGTCAGCCGGCGCAACAAGGACAACGACCTCAATGCCTGGACCTACAAGGACTTCTCCGATCTGGGCTTCAGCGACGAGCAACTGAGCCTCAATGCGTTCAACAAGGGCAACCTGCACTACAACCTTGGCCAGTACGGCCCGGGCATCAGCGGCGGGGCGATCAAGGACCTGATCGGCGGCCTCAACCGCGACGACTTCTACAACGAGCAGGACTCGCGGGCCAATGACTTCAAGATGCGCGAAGACATCAATGCGGCCTACCTGATGAACACCCTGGATATCGATGACTGGCGCTTTATCGCCGGCATGCGCTACGAGGGCACCGAGTTCGAGGCCAAGGGTACGGGCGTGCGCGATGGCGTCTTTGCAGAGCAAAACACCCGGCGCGATTACCACCACTGGCTGCCGGGCCTGCATGCGCGCTATCAGTTGGCGAAAAACACCCAGGTGCGGGCGGCCTGGACCAACACCGTCGTGCGCCCGACCTTTGGCCAGCTAGCCCCGGGCTTTGTTATCGAAGATGACAAAGCCGAGTTCGGCAACCCCAACCTCAAGCCGCTGGAATCGAGCAACTTCGACCTTGGCATCGAGCACTTTATGGGGCAGGCGGGCACGGTGTCGGCGTTCCTCTTCTACAAAGACATTAAAAACTTCGTCTACAACAACGACCTGGCGGGCAGCGGCGAGTGGGTCGACTTCACCGAAGCCCACAGCTATGCCAACGGCGACAGCGCCAAGCTCTATGGTCTGGAACTGGCCTACTCGCAGAAGTTCGACTGGCTGCCGTCACCCTGGAACGGTTTGATCCTGGGCGCCAACAGCACGTTCAGCCGCTCCAATGCCAGTATCAAGGGCGTTGACGCAGCGACCGGAGCCAGCCTCAAGCGCGATATCGATTTGCCCAATCAGTCCAAGACCGTCGGCAACCTGATGCTCGGCTGGGAAGACGACAAGCTGAGCCTGCGCCTGTCGGCCAACTACAAGTCGGACTACCTCTACGAACTGGCCGGGGTCAACGACAAGGCCCATGACACCTATGTCAATGCCCAGACCTTTGTCGACTTCAGTGCCCGCTACTCGCTGACCAAGAACCTGCAAGTCAAGTTCGACGCCCAGAACCTTACGGACCAGCCGTACTTCACGTACAGCGGCAACAGCCGCTTCAACAACCAGTACGAAGAATACGGGCCAACCTACTCACTGGGCCTGACCTACACCCATTTTTAAGGCTTCGATGCCCCCCCTTGTGGGAGCGAGCCTGCTCGCGAAGGCGGTAAGTGATGTTGAGACCTTCGCGAGCAGGCTCGCTCCCACTGAAGCGCCATTGTTTTTTTGAACAGAATTCAGGATTGATCACTCATGTTCACACGCAAACCCCGCCTCCTGCCCTTGCTCGCCTGCCTGACCGCAGGCAGCGTCCAGGCAGCTACCGATATTGCTGCCCCGACATTGCAGCAATGGTCCACCAGCAAGGCCCAGGCCCTGAGTTTTTTACCCGGTAGCACAGGTGACGAGCGCCTGGCGGCAAGCAAGCGCGAAGGCCTGCTGTTGCTTGATAAACAGGGCAACACCCTGAGCCGGGTCCAGGGCGCCTTTGCCGGGCTGGACAGCCGCGTCCTGGGCGACCAGGTGCTGGTGGCCAGTAACGACAAGGACAAGCAGCAGGTTGCGCTGTTCAATCTCGACCCCAAGAGCCATCAATGGCAGGCGCCATCCTATCTGCCCACCCGCGACTACGCGGTGAATGGCGTGTGCCTGTACCAGGACGACGCGAGCAATATCTACCTGTTTACCGTGGGTGAAGAGGGCAGGGGCGAGCAATGGCTGGTTGCCGCTGAGAGCCGCCGTCTGCCGACGCCGCTGCTGGTGCGCAGCCTGCCCCTGCCGCCGCAGGCCAAGTTCTGCAAGGTCGATGACGCCGCGCAGAACCTCTTCGTCAACGAAGAGAATGTCGGTTGGTGGGCCTACCCGGCCCATGCCGAGGCCGACGTCGAGCGCGTGCCGGTGGCGATGGTCGAGCCATTTGGCAACGTAAAAAAATCCACCGGGGACATGGCCCTGATGCCGGGCGGTATGCTCGGCCTCGATCCCGAGGCGGCACAACTGAATCTGTATCAGCAGCAGGGCAAGGGCTGGGCAGCCGTTGCCAGCTTGCCCCTGGCCGGGGTCCGCGAGCCGGAGCATCTGGCCCTGCGTCAGACGCCGCATGGCCTGCAACTGCTGGTGCAGGACGGTGCCAGCAGCAAAATGTACGAAGGCGCATTGGGCTGGAAGGCCACCCCGGCCAGCCACCCCCCTGTGCTGGTCAGCGTAAAACCTGCGGTGCAAACCGACGTGGTGATGAGCCAGGGTGATGCCGCGGATGACCCGGCCATCTGGGTACACCCGAAAACCCCTGCTCTGAGCCGGGTACTGGGCACCAACAAGCAGCAGGGCCTTGAGGTGTACGACCTGCAGGGCAAACGCGTGCAGCATCTGCCTGTGGGCCGCCTGAACAACGTCGATGTGCGCCCGGGTTTCGAGCTGGGCGGACGCACTGTGGATCTGGCCGTGGCAACCAATCGCGATCACAACAGCCTCAGCGTGTTCAGCATCGACCGCGCCACCGGCACCTTGCAGGAAGCGGGCGAGATTGCCACGCCGGTTACCGATATTTACGGCCTGTGCCTGTTCAAGGCCCCTACCGGCGAGATCTACAGTTTTACCAACGACAAGGACGGCACTTTTGTGCAGCACCGCTTGTACGCCAAGGGCGACAAGGTGCAGGGCGAGCTGGTGCGCCAGTTCAAGGTGGCCAGCCAACCCGAAGGCTGTGTAGCGGGCGATCGCAACCAGCGGCTGTTCCTCGGTGAGGAGGATGTGGCGGTGTGGGCGGTGGATGCCCGGCCTGACCAACCGGCCACGCTCACCAGCGTGATCAGGGTGGGTGAACAGGTGCATGACGATATCGAAGGCATGGGCCTGTACCAGACCGAAAAAGACAACTACCTGGTGATCTCCAGCCAGGGCAACGACAGCTATGTGGTGGTCGATGCCGAGCCGCCGTATGCCCTGCGCGGTGCGTTCCGGGTGGGGGTCAATGCGGCGGCGGGCATCGACGGCGCGTCGGAAACCGATGGCCTGGAAGTGACCTCGGCCAACCTCGGCGGCCCGTGGCACAAAGGCATGTTGGTGGTTCAGGACGGTCGCAAACGCATGCCCGAGCAGGCGCAGAACTTCAAGTACATCCCCTGGGCTGAAGTGGCCAAGGCCCTGCACTTGCCATAACCCGGTCATTTAAGACGCTTATAAATACCCCTTTACTGGAGCAACAACATGCACGCAACCATGGAACATATGACGATCTGGGGCCTGATCAGCGACGCGAGTCTGCTGGTCAAGGGGGTGATGCTGATCCTGCTGCTGGCCTCGCTGTTGAGCTGGTTTCTGATTGTGCGCCGCAGCGCCATCCTGCGCCGTAGCGAGCGCGACATGGACAACTTTGCCGGGCGCCTGCGTGGCCAGGGCGAACTCAATGCCCTGTACCGCGAAAGCCGCGACGCCAGCCAGGAAGATGCCGGTGCCGAGCGAGTATTCGCCGCTGCCTACAGTGAATACGCCCAACTCAAGCAGCAGCCGGGAGTGGATGCCGAAGGCGTGATGCAAGGGGTGGAGCGGGCGCTGTATGTGGCCATCAGCGAGCAGGAGATTCGCCTGGAGAAAGGCCTGCAGTTTCTCGCGACCGTCGGCTCGGTGAGCCCCTATATCGGACTCTTCGGTACCGTGTGGGGGATCATGAACTCCTTTATCGGCCTGTCCCAGGTGCAACAGGCGACCCTGTCCACCGTCGCCCCGGGCATCGCCGAAGCCCTGATCGCCACCGCCATCGGCCTGTTTGCGGCGATCCCGGCCGTGATTGCCTACAACCGTTTCTCGGCCCGTAGCCAGACCCTGCTGACCCGTTACTACAGCCTCGGCAATGAAGTGCAGATGCGCTTGTACCGCAGCCTGCATGCCGGTTCGCGGAACATGTCCGCCGTCGCTTGAAAGGGAGTTTCATCATGCTTGCTCGACCACAGCGCAAACACGGGCCCAAGGCCGAAATGAACGTAGTGCCTTACATCGACGTGATGCTGGTGCTGCTGGTGATCTTTATGGTGACCGCGCCGATGTTGACCCAGGGGGTGAAAATCGAACTGCCGAAAGTGGCCAGTGAAGCCCTGGTCAATGACAGCCAGCAAAAAATCCTCACTCTGTCAGTCAAGGCCGAAGGTGGCTACTACTGGAACCTGGGCAGTGAACTGGACACCAAGAACCAGACCGACAGCGCCGTCAGCCTTGAGGAGTTGCAGGCCAAGGTCGGCCAGGTGGTGGCGCAGGACAGCAACACCCAGGTGTATATCCGCGCCGACAACGAGGCGGGTTATGGCAGCGTGGTCAAGGCGATGGCGGCCCTGCAGCAAGGTGGCGTGAGCAACCTGGGGCTGGTGACCGAGGCGCCACAATGAGTGCCGCGTTGATGCACGGCGAGCTGGCGCCTGCACAGCCGTTGCCCTGGTCGCGGATGTGGCATAACAGCCAGGCGCTGGTGGTCAGCGTGGCTCTGCACAGCGCTGTGGTGGCGTTCCTGGTGCTGGGCTGGAGCATGGAGCAATCGCTGCCGGAGCCTGTGCCATCGACCCTGAAAACCCGGCTGGTGATGCTGCCCGCCGAACCGGTAATGGCGCCTCCTGCGCCGGAGCCGCTGCCGGTGGTGACTCCGGCACCGGTGGTTGAGGCCAGGCCCGAGGTGGTCAAGCCTAAAGTGGACCCGCAGATCCAGGCGCGCAAACTGGAACAGGCGGCGCTCGCACGCAAGCGGGTCGAGGAGCAGAAGCAGGCGCAAGTGGAGCAGC
>NZ_WIVQ01000091.1:0-18542 GCF_009600545.1 Pseudomonas sp. FSL R10-1339
GGTTTTGAACGGCTGCCGTTTTTTGAAAGCACCTATGGCTCAGCAGTCGAAAAATAGCGGCCTACTTCAGACCATCCTTAGCGTACGCATGACGTCCTTCCGTTGGTTTTATATCGTCTTTTAGCAACAGTGATTTGCACCTATAAATTGACATCAAGCTGCCCCCACTCACTAAGCTGAGGCGACTCCATTGCGGTTGAGCTCCCCGATGAAAATTCCGGCGCGATATTCATCCATCCACAGTAATAAGGGCATCCAGTACAGGCGCAGGACGTTACCTTCTCTAGAGATGAGTACAGGCCGCGTCACGGAGGACGACCACTTCATACCAGGACACAGACAGCTAACGACCATCAGTTCATCAAGATCAGCCCGCATCATCGGTCACTCTCCCGCCGCTCTAGCCATATCGCCAGCAACCACAGGCCAGCTCCGATAAAGGCCAACACCAAGATCGCCCACAACGGCACCAGACGATAGGAGCCCAACCATAAGCCCGCGCCTACGCAGGCAACACCCACAAAAACTCGCCCCATACAGGTCACCTCCACTCGTAATGAGTCGCCACGCTACCCCGTGGTCCCTATGTGTCATCGAGAAGCAGGGAAAAATCGTCGGCTCCCGCACTGGGATCTGAAAGCGCCGCAGCGGGGTTGAAGGGAATAACCACGGCACCCTGATGGTGAAGCAGTGAAGGCCGCTTACTTCTCAGTGGTTTTTGCGGGTTTCCCAATGGCTGGGGGAATTTTCGCCAGGATGCTGCGGCGGATTCACGATGCACTCCCAGCGTCAGGGAAGTGTGAATGCAGTATTTCTCAGTGCATTTCTGCAGCCGCGCAGAAGCAGTACGATGCTACCGAGCGGTTTGCCGTTAGGTTTCTGAGGTTTCTGGATATGGTGGGCCGTGCCGGCGAGCCCCAACTATCTGACGTCAACGCCGACACCAGGGCGGTCGCTGCCGCCCCTCCTGCCCTGAAACTATTCGCCCTTCAACTCTGAAGGCTCTGAACTTTTACTCTCCGCCTGAGTGCGCGTCGTGTGAGTTGTAGAACACTACACCAAACATATTCACATGCTCTCCTGCATCGATTGATGACTAGTCCGCGTGCACCCAAATCGCTGAGGAAGCCTATCTAGAACCCGATGCCTTTGGCGGGGAGAAAACCCTGCTTATGGTGTCCCATCATTGTTGATCTGACCAGCCGAGATAACGAGCGTCCGGTCTGCCTCTACTGAGCCCCTATGTGCTCATCACCATCATCGCGCGTCGTGTGGGTTCACCCACTCTCTTTTCTGAGCTGAAAGCCAGAAAAGAGAGTGGGGTGTAGCAACTGCACCGAGTTCGGTTGCACTGGGCTTGATGGTCTGCGAGAAATGATCACAGCAGGTGAAGAAAATTTTCGCGCACGACTGATGAGCCCTGCAAAGGGCGAAACTCGCGACAACGAGTCTCGTGCTACAGGTTGTTTGATTCTCTGGAACAACCGCCTTCGCTCTCACCGCGTCATCGCAGTGAGAGCCGGGGTCGATGTGGGTTGAGGCTGTCATCAGCCTGACCTGCAACTACAGACCAAAGGCGTCCGTACCAACGCCCTTGGCGTCGTAGTTTGGACGGGTGCCAATCTACGAAGGAGGTGGTTCTCAACGCTTGGCTTGGGATCTCGGTTCGAGCTTGATGCAGTAATGATGATCCATTGAGAGCGCCTGGCGCTTCCCGCCCAAGGTGTGGTCTGCCAGTGGGGGCAGACAGTGAACGTGGGTGCAATCCGTACTTGCTTCACTGGCACACATCACGTCACGACCAGGGCGGTTGGAGTCCTGGAGCGCACGTTACGTAAATAGCAGTAACCGCATCCAGGTGCGAAGTTAGGGTGCTGGCAATCCCCATCGCGCTTTTCATCGTTGCACGTTTTGAGCATTGCTCGCGGCTCGATGATGACGCAACAGGGTTCGTCACACCGCAGACCGTATCAACGATGCAAAACCAGCCCAGCAGGCTGGCCGGAACCCAAAATGGGTTGTCCGCCCTCCGGGGTGCCTTTGTGTGCGGGAAACCGTGCTACTGGCAGCAAGTTCGCTTTCACGTATCCCCCTGCGCGCAACTACATATTCATTGGAAACAACAGGAGCAGTTATGGCCGGATGGAAATCCTCACTGGCATCCGTGCTCAAAGAGCACAACAGCATCAAGGCCTCGGATGGGACAGTTGCCAGTCATGAGACGCAGCACAAGCGCTCGACCGTGCTTTATCAGGTATTCACCGATCTGAGAGAAATGGGCTACAAGCTCGACAGTGTCAGTCAGCTCAAAGGCCGTCATGTGGAGGCGCTGACCCGACACTGGCTGAGCAGGGAACTTTCCTCCTCAACCCTGCAAAACCGCCTCTCCACCCTAAGAACATTCACCTCCTGGATTGGTAAAGAAGGCATGGTGGAGAGCACCGAGCGTTATTTTCCGAACCATGAGGCAGCCAGAACTTCGATCAATACTCAGGACAAGAGTTGGGAGGCAAACGGAGTGAGTGCGACGCAAAAACTGGATGACCTACGCGCCCTGGATGAACGTGTAGCACTTCAGGTGGAGCTTCAGCTCCGGTTTGGTCTCAGGGTAAAGGAATCAATCATGCTGCGCCCTCACCTGGCGGACAAGGGCAGCTACTTGGCTGTCAGCATCGGCACGAAAGGCGGTCGGGACCGCACAGTACCCATCGATACTCCTGAGCGCAGAGAGCTGATTGATAGAGCTAAGGCTTATGCAGATCGCCGTACCGCGAGCACTTCCGATCCAAGCAAGTCGTTGAAACAAGCGCTGGGCCACTACAGCCGTATTGTCGCCAAAGCTGGGCTGACCAAGGCTCAGCTTGGCGTTACCTCACATGGCCTGCGTCACGCCTTCGCCAATGAGCGTTATACCCACTACTCAGGTAGCAGCTCACCGATTGAAGGAGGAAACCTCAGATCCCATAACTGGGAGTTGGATCGTTTTGCACGCATGGCGGTTGTCGAAGAATTGGGACACTCTCGTGAGGACGTGTCCACGCATTATCTCGGACGTTAGAAATAGCGCTTCAGGGACTGAAGATTAAGAATGATTAAAAACTGATTAGTGCCTCCTGCAAAAATCTGTACAACGCCTATTCCTACTGGGCTCCGGACCGATCTCAGCACCGTGATACAGGAGTGCTGGAACGGTAACCATAGGGGGGCAAGAACTGTATTGTCGGAGTGCTGGAACGGTAGTCGCGGGTGCTAGAACGGTATCGAACGGGCGCTGGAACGGCATCAGCACTTATTGGCCAGGTGTCGACGCTGCGAAGAGCTCGGAGTAGTTTTGACTCGCACCAAGGCACCCTCAATTGCATAGCTGAAGGGCTGACCTGCGGCGTTGCTTGCTCGTGCCAAGGAATCGAGAGCTTTGACCAGATCCGTCTTGAAGTCATCTAGAGATTTGGCTCTACTCCCACATAGTCGGTGCAGAGTTTCGATTTTTAATCGAAATGGATTAGCATGGGATGCATAGAAACCATGCAACCACTTCGCAATTGGTTTTCCACGCAGTTCCTGACGAATAGACCAATCCACATCAGTGAAGTGGTCAGCCTCAAATAATTTAAGGAGCTTTGGATTCAAGCGAATCACATAACTTTTAACACGAGCTCCGTGGTCGCGATATATCTCA
This sequence comes from Pseudomonas sp. FSL R10-1339, assembly GCF_009600545.1. NCBI lineage: Bacteria > Pseudomonadati > Pseudomonadota > Gammaproteobacteria > Pseudomonadales > Pseudomonadaceae > Pseudomonas > Pseudomonas sp. FSL R10-1339. Next base: position 3,680 of record NZ_WIVQ01000091.1, read on the forward strand.
TTAATCAGGCTTCCCTCATACGAGTAGTCACCGACTCTTAGCTGTAGCGCGGTCGCGGTCATTCGGCTAAGTTGCCCACCAAGGATTTCACGGTTTTTCCCCGAATCAGTTTTACCGAGCGCTTTCAGTAGCTGATAGGCTGTTATCCTACACTCTGCGCCGAGTTCCTGAAGCCGCGCCATGTGCAGAATGGCCTCCCATGCATCCAAATCAAGCTGATCGAGCAGAACCCCTGTGTATAGGATACTGATTCCACCTAGCGCATGGATTTCACTTTGCTCCACGTATGGGCGCGGCCCTTTGCCCACAGCACTAAATAGCGCTGAACGAAGAACAAAGTTCGGCACACGCCGAACTGAGTCTGACCAGTTCGGCAATAGGCTACGAACATGTTCACCCTCAACGTCTTGGGGTTTTATACGAGAGCGCCTGTGATTCTCATCTAGCAGGGCATAAATGCGGCGAGGGATTGGCATATTGGTAGCCATCATTAACGAATGGATGCACTGATTTTTTCAGCAACCCAGGCATTAACTTGCTCAGAAGGCCATGCTACAGAATTCGCCCCGAGCGAAATCCCAGCGGGAAACTCGCCCGCCCGAATCAGCCGATAAATTTGAGATTTGCTCAGCCCCACTTGGGCACAGACACCAGGAAGGCGAAGCAGTAAAGGTGAGGCGAATTGAGTAGCCATCTGGACGGGTCTCCTAAGAACCGGATTGGATGGCTAGGGATTTAATGGCACCTCAAGTGGGGAGTCATGAGGATCCCCAAATTCTCATAGGGATCCCCAAAATTTTCGCTTTAAAAATTCATGCACTTCTATTGGGTTTGGACTGTGCACGCATGTATTTTCTCAATGTTTGATGATCTGTGGGTATATCAACTTCTGCATCCTCAGCGAAAGATATCAAAGCAGAGTACATATCGAAGTTTTTGCGTGGAGGATTGTTGAGCCTAGAGGCATGAATCTTAATTTTCTCTGCGCGCTTCCTGCCGAAGGAATCAGTTGGCGGTTCACGATGAGCCTTATCAACTTCCTTAATGAGATCAACCAAGCCATTCATGATTTTACTAATGGTTCCCAGCTCTTGCTCCTTAAACTCACTCCACCTTTTATCCTTCTCTGCACCTTCACCCGCATTAGTACTTAATATGAAATCCGGGGGCTCAATCCCTGCATCAAGAACCCACTTACCGAGTGCCGCCCTCGATAAGTATACGATGCCTGCTGGAATATCTTTAGCGCCACTATCGCTCACACAGTAGCAACGAACCAGACCATCATCAACCTCTGGCAGCGGACTGAATAAATTATTGAAGTAGTCAATCAATCCATTAAAAAACAGCTTATAACTCTTTGTTGATAATTGCGAGCCACCGACTCTTCCAACCCAAAATATGTGATGAGGAACTACCATTTCCTCCCGCTTTACATGGTATTCGGAGTATAAATCTAAAATCAGCTCATGAAGAGCATATGAAGCCTCTTGAGGACTAGCTTTATAGTGGCGAGCGTACTCCGGCACCAAATCAGATAAGCGTATCACATCATCGCTCACACGATCTCCTCCATGCTTGTAATGGAGGACTCGGAATTACTGTGCGGCAATATATCCAGATGGTCGGCGTACCACTGAAGCATTTCGCGGCGCCCCTCTAGGTACTGTGCGTGGTTGTAAGTGCCGCGAATGCTATTTTTGTCTACATGCGCAAGCTGGGTTTCGACCCACTCACTTCGATATCCCTGCTCATGTAGTGTGGTGGACATCGTGTGACGGAATCCATGGCCAGTAGCACGCCCATCATATCCAGAACGCTTCAGCAGTTGGTTGATCGCAGCTTCACTCATAGGCTTGGCCGGATCGTTACGGCCAGGGAATGCGAGCGTGTAACCACCAGTAATGCTTTCCAACTCACGCAGTGCAGCTACTGCCTGTTTACAGAGCGGTATCAGATGGGCGCGGCGCATCTTCATACGCACAGCTGGAATCAGCCACAGCGCCTTGTCGAGATCAAACTCCGACCAAGGTGCGCCTCTGAGCTCAGCCGTGCGCACTCCAGTGAGAATTAGCAGGCGGGTTGCGATCTTAACTACGTCATGACCAGAGCAACCTTGAAAACTGCGTATGAGCGCCGGGATTTCTGAAATAGGCAAGAAGGGATAGTGTCGAGATATAGGGGTTTGAAGAGCCCCTCCGATGTCTGCGATTGGGTTGTAGTCCGCGCGACCAGTGGCAATCGCGAAGCGGTAGACCTCCTGGCAGCGCTGCCGGACCTTGCGCAGCTTCTCCAAAGCACCTCGCGACTCTATGCGGCGAAAAACCTGTAGCCACTGCATGGGCTTGATTTCGGCTAAGGGGAAACTTCCCACATGGGGGAAAATATCTAACTCAAAAGCTTCTATAACGTCATCAGCATAACCTGCTGACCAGCGTGGCGACTTATGTTGATGCCACTCCAGCGCAAGGCTCTTGAACGTATTGGCGCGAGAGATTGCGGCTTGGGCTCGCGTAGCCTTACGCTCGACCCCAGGATGCCGCCCTTGTGCCACAAGCTGGCGAGCGTCAGAAGCAAGCTGCCGCGCCTGTGCGAGGGTTACCTTATCGATAGTGCCAAGAGAAATGTGCGACTGCTTGCCATCGAGACGGAATCGCAAACGCCAAGACTTACCGCCCACCGTGCGAATCCATAGGAAGAGACCACCGCCGTCGGCAAGGCCATAGTCCCTCTCGCGCGTCGCAGCATTCTTTACCTGCAAAGCCGTCAAAGACATCCTGAGTACCCATAGATTATTGAATCACTTAAGGTACTCGCAAGGGCACTAATAAGACAAGCGCTCGGACTGGACTGGATGGCACCAGCCTGAACAGAAAACCCTCATTAAGCGGGCTTCTTGGAGCTACATGATACTGCCTGGCACTGCCTGAACCTATTAAATGGTGCCGGAGACAGGAATCGAACCTGCGACCTTCGCGTTACGAGTGCGCTGCTCTACCGACTGAGCTACACCGGCGGTATCAGTAAAACTAGCAGCGCTGGAAAAAACCGGCAATTGCCGCATGTGTGCCGCTGCAGGAGCGAGCCTGCTGACCAAGGTTGTTAGTAAATCGCGATATTCTTGAGCCCTTGGCGCCCAGGCTTCACACACTCGGCATTACGACCATCACGGGTTATTTGCACGCACCGCTGGCCAGGCAGGTGCCATTTTGCGTCCAGTTCAGGGTGCCCCCCGAATTGCTCGAGGTCGGCACCAATACGCTGACCCAGCCGCCTGCTGCCTGGGTCCCCGCCATGGTAATCACACCATCGACCACCGTCATGCCCGCTGCCAGGTTTTCCGTCGCTTCGGCCGGCCCCGGGATGCCGTTGGTGCCCGCATCACAGGCCATCAGATCATTGGTCTGGCTGTAGCACAGGGCGACGGCAGTCTTGTAGGTATTGCTGATGGTGTTCACCTCGGCAAAACGGGTCTTCATCACGTGCTCGTGGTAAGCCGGAAATGCGAACGAAGCAATCAGACCGATAATTGCAACCACAATCATCAGTTCGATCAGGGTGAAGCCTTGTTGTTGTTTCACATGAAGTCTCCAGAAAAGGGGCACCCACAGGTGCCAGGCAGTGCTGTGCAGGCAAAAAAGTGCGCACAGGCTATCAAGGTTAGTGGGCCGTTGCTCCACAACTGCATCGCTGACACTTCTGGTCACTCTCAACTTTCCGGGTCAAAGCTCGGAGCATCTAGTCTTTGGGCTTACAGCACAGCCGGGCGCGCCGCGCTCCAAGGATCGATGCATGGCAACACAGGCCGTTAAATACAGCCTTTACCAGTGGGAAGGCACCGATCGAAATGGCATTAAAACCAGCGGGCAAATCACGGCGGAACACCACACAATGATTCGGATCCAGCTACGCCGCCAAGGTATTACCGTTAGTAAAATCCGCCGCCATTACAGTCACACACTGAATGCGGGCAAATCGGTCACGGCACTGGATATCACCCTGTTCACCCGCCAACTGGCTACCCTGATCAGCGCGGGCATAACTATGCAGCAAGCTCTGAAGGTTATCGCCAACGGTTTCGAGAGCCGTGCCATGCGCCAGCAGGTCACCGAACTCCAGCAAGACATCGGCGCAGGCACCAGCCTGTCGGCGGCGCTGCGCAAAAAACCGGCACATTTCGATCCTCTGTTTTGCAGCCTCGTCGAAGCTGGCGAACTGGCCGGGGCTCTGGACGTGTTGCTGCAACGGGTGGCGACCTACAGGGAAAAGACCGCCACTCTGAAAAAGAAAATCAAAAAAGCCATGACCTACCCCAGCGCCGTGCTCGTGGTCGCGCTGGCGGTGTGCGGCATTTTGTTGATCGAAGTGGTTCCGCAGTTCCAGGGCGTTTTCCGCTCATTCGACGCGCAACTGCCAGTGCTTACCTTGTGGGTGATCGGCCTGTCTGACAGCCTTCAGGCGCATGGTCTATGGCTCCTGTTTTTTTGCGGCATCACCCTTGCAGGCCTTCACCATCGCTACAAGCACTGCGCAACCTGGCGCCAGCGTGTTGATCGCTGGCTGCTGAAACTGCCCGTCATGGGCAATCTGCTGCACATGTCAGCCATGGCCCGTTTTGCCCGCACGCTGTCGACGACCCTGGCTGCCGGCGTGCCATTGCTCGAAGCGCTGAACTCCGTAGCCAGCGCCACTGGCAATAGCCTGTACAAAGACGCGGTGCTACGACTGAAGAAGCAGGTTGCAACGGGTAGCCAGATCCATGTGGCCATGGCCGCTGCCGGAGTATTCCCGGGCATGGCAATCCAGATGACAGCTATTGGCGAAGAATCCGGCACATTGGACAGCATGCTTGACCAGGTTGCCGCCTATTATGAAAGCGAGGTCGACACTCTGGTCGACAACCTGACAACCTTGCTGGAGCCGATAATCATGGTGGTACTTGGAGTCATGGTTGGCGGGCTGGTCATCGCCATGTACTTGCCGATATTCAACCTTGGCCGGGTAATATGAGCATGATTGATTTGCTGAGCCGTCACCCCGACGCTTTTATTGCCTGCGCACTGATACTCGGCTTGCTGGCAGGCAGTTTTATCAATGTGCTGGCGTGGCGATTGCCAAAAATGCTTGAACAGGAATGGCAAGCCCAGGCCCGCGAGGTGCTGGATTTGCCCGAGCCAGCCAAAGGCCCTGTGTATAACTTGCTGCGCCCGCGCTCTCACTGCCCCAATTGCCAGCATTCGCTGCGCGTCCGGGAGAACATCCCGCTACTGAGCTACCTGTTTTTGCGTGGCAAATGCTCGCAGTGCAAAAGTGCCATTAGCCTGCGCTATCCCCTTACGGAACTGACCTGCGCGGTATTGTCGGCTTTTGTCGCCTGGCATTTCGGTTTTGGCGCCCAGGCGGGCTGGATGCTTCTGCTGACCTGGGGGTTATTCGGCATTTGCCTGATCGATATCGAGCATCAAATCGTGCCTGATGTGCTGGTTTTGCCTCTGCTGTGGCTGGGATTGTTGCTCAACAGCTTCTCCCTGTTCACCACTTTGGGGCAGGCCGTATGGGGGGCCGCGCTGGGCTATGCAAGCCTGTGGTCGGTGTTCTGGATATTCAAACTGGTCACCGGCAAGGACGGCATGGGCTACGGCGATTTCAAGTTGCTGGCCGTACTCGGGGCATGGGGCGGGGTTGCGGTTCTGCCGCTAACCCTCCTGCTCTCTTCACTGCTGGGGGCGACGGTGGGGCTGGGGCTTTTGGCCATGCGCCGGGCCAAAACCAGTACCCCGATCCCCTTTGCGCCGTATCTGGCAATTGCCGGCTGGATTGCATTGCTCTGGGGTGGTCAAATAACCGGCTTCTATTGGCAGGTTTCGGTTTGACATGATGACTCCACCCTCCAAACCCTGGATTCTCGGGCTTACCGGCGGTATCGGCAGTGGTAAAAGTGCCGCTGCCGAGCACTTTGCCGCGTTGGGCATACATGTGGTGGACGCCGATCATGCGGCGCGCTGGGTCGTTGAGCCGGGACGCCCGGCGCTGGCCAGTATTGCCGAACACTTTGGAGCACAGGTGCTGCAAGCCGACGGGCAACTCAATCGTGGCGCATTGCGCCATCTGATCTTCACCGACCCCGAGCAACGCCGCTGGCTTGAAGCACTGCTGCACCCACTGATTCGTGAAGAGATCGCAAACAATCTGGCACAGGCAAAATCGCCTTACGCCATTCTGGTTTCGCCGCTGCTGATCGAGTCCGGCCAATACACCACAACTCAACGTGTCCTGGTGATCGATGCACCGCAAGCCCTGCAGATGCAGCGCACCCTTGTGCGTGACAACACCACCGAACAGCAAGTCCAGGCCATTCTCAAGGCACAGGCCAGCCGCGAAGATCGCCTTCGTCACGCTGACGATGTGCTGGTCAATGACAAGGATCTGAAGGCGCTGCAGACTGAGGTCGAGCGCCTGCATCACTTTTATTTAACTTTGCGTGGAGGCCAACCATGACCAAACCTATGACCATCGACTGCCCGACCTGTGGCACAGCCGTGCAATGGGATACCACCAACGCTTTTCGCCCGTTCTGCTCGGACCGCTGCAAGCTGATCGACCTGGGTGCCTGGGCCAGCGAGGAACACAAGATCCCGGTCAGCCCGGATGCTGAAGATGATCTGTTTTCCGAAGACCTGAGCGAGCGCTTACATTAAAAGCCAAATCCTGTAGTCGCTGACGAGGTACGAAGGCTGCGATCGAGCCCGAAGGGGTCGTGCTTTTAAAGAGCACAGGCCCTGCGGTCCATCTCGCAGCCTGCGTCGGCGATTACGGCTTTTCTCCATCATCCTTCCATGGCGCCGCCAGGTAGCGGGTGCGGTTAAAGGTCTCAAGCCACTCCGGGCAGAACACCACCAGTGCCGTTACCAGCATCCCGTTGATAAACGCTTCGGGAAAGATGATCAGCCACAGATAGCCGACAAAGTCCTCCAGCCAATACGGCATGACGAACAACCCGTCCAGCCACAACACACCCAGCACCGCCCCTATGCACAGCAACGCCGCCAACGCTGCGGCAAAAAAACCCGAGCAAAAGATATACACAAAGGGGTTACGCGGTTGCGCACGCTCGACCATACGCGCACACCCTTCGGTCACTGCTATCGGCAACAGAATCAGCAGCACGCCGTTGACACCCATCGCGGCCAACTCCTGACGCCCCAGCAACACCAGTCCGACTTGCGCCAGAAGCGCACCGACCACTGCCAGCGGCCAGTCGAGCAGCAACGTGACCACCGTCAGGCCAATAAAGTGGTAAGACACCCCGCCATCAAAGTCACGCCGTACCAGCCAGAGCAAAAACAGCCCGAACACCGTGCCAAACAACAGGTGCTGGCGCCGCGTATCGGTAAACAGCTCAACCCAGGGAGCACGCCAGATGGCCCACAGCACAACGGGAACATAGATCAGCCAGCCGATGACCAGCGTTTGTGTGGATAACACCTGTGTACTTATCATCGGCCTTGCCCTGCCTTGTCAAAACACACCGTTCAACCCTCCCTGTCGGATGCGACTGAGTCTACACCCGGACTTTCAGTAACACCTGTTTCAAGGCTAAGCTGCGTGCATGGACGACTCAGATTATTTACGCCTGCTCACCATTCAGGCCGAGCAAGCCAATGCCTTTTTATCCAATGCCCGCAAATGGGAGCGTGAGCGTTGGGTCTGCCAGCGCCTGTTGCAAGGCCTGAATATCCCCTACCACAGTGAAGACTTCCGGCAGGCGGGCCAGGAGCCTCCCGATGTGCTGTTCGGCGATGCACGCTTTGAGGTGTTCTTTGTCCTCGATGAGGGCCGGCGCCTGAACGATGAATGGCGCGCAGAACTGCAGCGCAGGCGCAGCGCCTACTCCCTTAGCCAATTGGTCCGTCGCGAAGCACGGCCCAAACGGATTCCGGCGAGCAAGCTGTTGCAGCGGCTGGGCCCGACCCTGCATAAAAAAGCCACTAACTACAAAGAGCGCGATATCGACCTGGGGCAGCTGGATATCATTGCGTTTTCCAGCCTCAAGCGCGAAGTGCTGGACCTTAACAGCCACTTTCCGCCGCCGACTGAATATTTGCGCCAGGGCTGGCGCTCGCTGTCGCTGGTAGGGCCGACCTTTGCCCGGGTGCTGTTTGCCCAACCGGACGCACCGGATTTTTTGCGCAACAACCTGGGACGCAGCATTATTTTTGATGTGGGTATCAGCCTGTGAGCCCGTTGCAGGCGCTTATTGCCAATGTGCCGCAAACCGGGCGCGTGTGCTGGATCGGCGTACGCCCCGAGTCCCGGGCAGACATGCTCGAACTCGACGCGGTTGAAGCCCGCCGCGAAGCCGGGCTGACCGGCGATCATGCCCGGCCCGGCGCCCGCAATGCCCGCCAGGTGACGCTGATACAATGGGAACACCTGGCCGTTATCAGCTCACTGCTGGGGCGCACGGCGGATCAACCGATCCTGGCGCAGGACTTGCGCCGCAACCTGGTGATCCGCGGAATCAACCTGTTCAGCCTCAAAGGCCGGCGCTTCAAGGTTGGCCAGGCCATTTTCGAAACCACTGGCTGGTGTCAGCCTTGTGCCCGACTGGAGCAGCGTCTGGGCCAGGGGACTTTTCAGGCGGTACGTGGCCACGGCGGGATCACGGCCCGGGTAATCGAAAGCGGGATCATTCGTCTAGACGACGAACTGCGGGTCGAGCCGTTAGGCCCGCACGGCTATGCTTCATTTCATCCCGGTTGATCAATGCTGTAGCTTTTACATACCCAGCAACGTCTATTTGACGAGGCCAAAAATATGCCCAGTCGCCTGAACCCCGATGATCTGAAGCGTGTCGAAGAGTACCTTCAATTGCCACAAAATCAGGTTGAGCGCCGCCCTTTCAGGCCCTGGCTGCTCCTTGCCATAGTGGTGATCGCGGTGATCGGCATGGGCCTTTTGAGCCGTTTCCTGAGTTACCTGGCGCTATGAGCTGCATTGCGCTCGCCCGGGGCCACTCAGGCACAGAATTTTTTTCAAGCCTTGTGAGTGATATCCATGACCCATCGTATTGTTATCGTCGGCGGCGGCGCCGGCGGCCTGGAGTTGGCGACCCGCCTGGGCAAGACTCTGGGTAAGCGCGGCAAGGCCAGCGTCACGCTGGTCGATGCCAACCTGACCCATATCTGGAAACCGCTGCTGCATGAAGTTGCTGCCGGCTCATTGAACTCATCGGAAGACGAGCTCAACTACGTCGCCCAGGCCAAATGGAATCACTTTCAGTTCCAGCTGGGCCGCATGAGCGGGCTGGATCGTGAACTGAAAAAGATCTCATTGTCGGCAACCCTCGACGAAAACGGCCAGGAACTGGTACCTGCCCGCGAGTTGGGTTACGACACCCTGGTGATTGCGGTGGGCAGTACCACCAATGACTTCGGTACCAAAGGCGCGGCCGAACACTGCCTGTTCCTCGATACCCGCAAGCAGGCCGAGAAATTTCATCAGCAACTGCTCAATCATTACCTGCGTGCCCACGCAGGGCAAAGCGATACGCTCGAACAGATCAGCGTGGCCATTGTCGGCGCAGGTGCAACCGGAGTCGAGCTGGCTGCCGAACTGCACAATGCCGCCCACGAACTGGCAGCCTATGGCCTGGACCGGATCAAGCCGGAAAACATGCATATCACCCTGATCGAAGCGGGCCCACGGGTATTGCCTGCCCTGCCGGACCGTATCGGCGGGCCTGTGCATAAAACCCTGGAAAAACTCGGGGTCACCGTGCTGACCAACTCCGCAGTCAGCGAAGTAACTGCTGACAGCTTGATAACCAAAGATGGTCAGGTGATTCCTGCAAGTTTGAAGGTTTGGGCTGCGGGCATTCGTGCACCTGGCTTCTTGAAGGAAATTGCCGGGCTGGAAACCAACCGCATCAACCAGTTGGTGGTACGCCCTACCCTGCAAACCACCCGTGACGAGAATATTTTTGCCTTTGGCGATTGCGCCGCCTGCCCGCAACCCGGCACCGACAAGCTGGTGCCGCCTCGCGCCCAGGCTGCTCACCAGCAGGCGTCGTTGCTGGCCAAGTTGCTGAAATTGCGCATTGAAGGTAAAACTCAGCTGCCGGACTACACCTACCGCGATTATGGCTCGCTGATTTCCCTATCGAGCTTTTCGGCTGTGGGTAACTTGATGGGCAGCCTGATGGGTACCGTTATGCTGGAAGGCTGGTTGGCGCGGATGTTCTACATCTCGCTATATCGCATGCACCAGATGGCGCTGTACGGCACCTTCCGCACCTTGATGCTGATGCTGGGCAGCAGGATCGGACGCGGCACCGAGCCGCGCCTGAAACTGCACTAAGTGCGACTACTCTGTAGTCGCTGCCGAAGGCTGCGACAGTAAAAACTGCAACTGTGGGAGCGAGCCTGCTCGCGAAGGTCGTTCGCGAGCAGGCTCGCTCCCACAATAGGGCTTGATCTACAACAGAGTATCTACAGCGCCGCGTAATCAGCGCCCCGCGTGATTACCCGCCTCGGCTTCACGGCCTTTAAAGCCGTGGGGCTGATGCTCGTCAAAGAATTTCACCGCGCGCACAAAGTCCTCCAGCAACAACTTGGCCATGTCGATCGACATACCCTGCTTCACCAGAATCCGCTGCACCACTACGTTCTCGACATTTGCCGGCAAGCTATACGCAGGTACCAGCCAGCCACGGGTGCGCAACCGGTCTGCCAGGTCATACAGCGAATATGAAGTTTTCGCCCCTGGCTTCAGACGCCAGGTCAACGCCGGAATCCCCAGCTGCGGGTCACCGTTATAGAGCATCTCGAACGGTCCGACCTTGACCAGTTCAGCCGCAAGAAACTGTGCCGTCTGGTAGCAGGCTGAATGAATACGCTCATAGCCTTCACGCCCCAGACGCAAGAAGTTGTAGTACTGCGAGATGATCTGCCCGGCCGGACGTGAAAAGTTAAGGGCGAACGTAGGCATATCACCCCCCAGATAATTCACATGAAACACCAGCCCTTCAGGCAGTTCCTTTTCATCCCGCCAAACCACCCAGCCCGCGCCCAGCGGAGCCAGACCGAACTTGTGCCCGGAGGTACTGATGGACTTGACCCGCGGCACGCGGAAATCCCAAAGAATATCCGGCGCACAAAACGGAGCCAGCATCGCGCCACTTGCACCGTCGACGTGCAGATCAATATTCAGACCCGTGCTTTTTTGCAAGTCATCCAGAGCATCGGATAACGGCTTTACGGTTTCATACAGCCCGGTGAACGTCTGGCCAAAGGTCGGCACTACGACGATGGTATTTTCATCGACCCGCTCCAGCATGTCCTCGGGGGTCATAAACCAATGCCCTTCCGACATCGGCACTTCACGAATTTCGACGTCCCAGTAACGGGCAAATTTGTGCCAGCACACCTGCACCGGACCGCACACCATATTCGGCGTAGTTGTCGGCTTGCCTGCCGCCTTGCGCACCGCACGCCAGCGCCACAATGCAGCCAGACCACCCAGCATGCAGGCTTCGCTGGAGCCTACGGTGGAAGTACCGATGGTGGTAGCCGCTTCCGGCGAATGCCATAAGTCCGCCAGCATATGAATACAGCGGTTTTCCAGCTCCGCAGACTGCGGGTACTCATCCTTGTCGATCATGTTCTTGTCGATCGACAGGTCCATCAACTTGTGGACCTCGTCCTCTTCCCACGTCTGGCAAAAGGTCGCGAGGTTCTGCCTGGAGTTTCCATCCAGATACAACTCATCGTGGACCAGTTGGAAAACCTCACCCGGCGCTTGCTCAGCCTCGGGGAACAGCTTGATTGCAGCGGCATGAGCCAGCGCAGAAGAACCAAATACGGGGTCGACGTCCTTGTTGCGCTTGATACGGTGCAGTGCCATGTGAACTCTCCTTGAGTATTGGTCAATCTATGAGCCCGCCGTTGCAACTCTGGCTCAGCTTCGGCCCAGCCAGCATAGCCAAGCATTTGAGGTCTGCCGTCCGATTTCCGACCACCGTGCATTTTCCGATCTATAGTCTCGATTCTCGATAGTACTCACGGAGCGAGCACGATGAAGCAAAGACCCACGACCGTAGACAGCACGGTAAAACAGGCGCTGGACCAGTCCCTGCAACGGTTTGCCAGCAATCAGCACGGCAAGAACGCCAGCTACATCCCTTACCTGGCCTCAGTGCCATCCCATCTGTTCGGCATCAGCATCATGTTCTGCGACGGTACCCATGCAGAAGTGGGCGACACCGATTACGCCTTCGCCATCGAGTCGATTTCCAAGGTATTCACCCTCGCCCATGTACTCGATGAAGTGGGACCCCAAGCCTTGCGCAGCAAGATCGGTTGCGACCCCACAGGTGAGCCGTTCAACTCGGTGATTGCCCTGGAACTGCATAAGGGCCGACCGCTCAACCCCTTTGTAAACGCAGGCGCCATGGCCACTGTCAGCCTCCTCGAAGCCGATACGGCGCAAGCGCGCTGGGACCAGATCCAGGCGACTTACAACCTTTTCGCCGGGCGTGAACTGACGGTCAACGACGAGGTTTATCAATCGGAAGCCAAGACCAACCAGCACAACCGCGGCATTGCCTGGCTATTGCAGAGTTACGGCTATATGTACGCCGACCCGATGGAAGTGTGCGCCGTCTACACCCGTCAATGTTCCGTGGCGATCACCTGCCATGACCTGGTGACCATGGGCGCTACCCTGGCCAATGGTGGCGTCAACCCGATCAGCGGAAAACGCGCGGTTCGGGCCAACAACGTGGCGCCAATCCTCTCCGAGATGACCCTGAATGGCCTGTATGACACCACCGGGGACTGGTACTACAAAGTCGGCCTGCCGGGAAAAAGCGGGGTCGGCGGCGGCATTCTGGCGGTGGTTCCGGGGGTGTGCGCCATCGCCGCCTTTGCCCCGCCACTGGACGGAGCCGGTAACAGCGTTCGCGGTCAACTGGCCGCCGAATACCTTAGCCGCACGCTCAATCTGAGCCTGTTGCACGAATTCGCGTAAGGGAGCGGGATACTTATGGCCACCACCAGCAAAGCTAAAACCTACATGTCCTGGCTGACCATCTGCTTTATGATGGTTGCCGCTGTTGCCAGTATTCGTTCGTTACCCAGCATGGCCGTCTATGGCCTGGGCTCGGTCTTTCTCTATGTCATCCCCGCACTGCTGTTTTTCATTCCGGTATCCCTGGTCGCCTCTGAACTGGGCACAGGCTGGAACGGCGGGATTTATGGCTGGGTAAGACAAGCCTACGGCGACCGCCCGGGCTTTTTCATCATGTGGTTCATGTGGGTACAAGTGGTGGTCTGGTACCCGATTGTGCTCGGGTTTGGCGCCAGCACCATGGCGTATCTGATCAACCCTGAACTGGCCAAAAGCGGTGTATTTACTGCCGCCGTCATCATCGTTTTATACTGGCTATCGACATTTGTGGCACTTAACGGGCTGACAGCACTGTCGAAGCTGACGTCATGGTTCATGCTGCTGGGCACCGCATTACCCGCCGCGCTGCTGGTTTTGCTCGGCGTCGCCTGGCTGGTGCTGGGGCATAAATCAGCCACCCCGTTGACTTGGGATGCCTTGCTCCCGGCCATTTTCGATACCCACTCCACAGTCAAATCCGGCTCGCGCAACCTGCACCCGGACTTCTGGCAGGAATTTACCGGCGCCATTACCGGCCTGGTACTGATTGTGAGTAACTTCCTGGCGTTTGCCGGTATCGAAATGAACGCCATTCACGCCCGTGAATTGCGTAACCCGCAAAAGGAAATGCCCCGGGCGATTCTCTTGGCCTTCTTTATGATCCTGCTGGTGTTTATCCCGCCCACGGTGGCGATTTCGCTGGTGGTACCCGCTGACTCAACCAGCCTTACCGCCGGGGTTATCCAGGCTTACGCTGCGTTCTTCCAGGGCTTCGACATGCCATGGGCAACCCCGATCATGGCCATTTTGCTGATTATCGGTGCGTTGGGCGGGGTACTGGCCTGGACTGCCGGGCCGTCTACCGGCTTGCTGTTCGTCGGTAAGGCCGGAATGCTTCCACCTGTGATGCAGGAAGTGAACAAAAAAGGTGTGCAAAAAAACATTCTGTATTTACAGGCCGTTATCGTCACGCTGCTGTCGACGATTTACATCTTTCTCGACAATGTATCCGATGCCTTCTGGATGATCAGTGCGATGGCTGCGCTGATGTACCTGATCATCTACGTATTCATGTTTATGGCGGCCATGAAACTGCGTAAAACACAGCCCAATGTAAAACGCGGCTATGTGCTCAAGGGGCTGCATGGCTGGTGCTACCTGGGGTTGTTTTCAACCTGCGTGGCGCTAATTTTCGGCTTTATTCCGCCCAACAGCTTCAGCAGCATGCCGTTTTTCGAATATGCGGGGATTTTGTTGCTGGGATTGATCGTCGCAGGCGTGCCGCCGTTTATCTTCTATGCATTGCGCAAGCCGTCATGGCAGATGGTGCCCAAGGCAGAAGCGGATCAGTATTCGGCCGCGCTGCAGGATCTTCAGGACGCGGACAACAAGGCTGCAAACCCAAGCTGAAGCAAAAACCTCGTAGCAGCTGCCGAAGAACGAAGGCTGCGACTACAGGGTTACGTTTCCTACAGGCATAAAAAAAGCGTCCAATGGACGCTTTTTTTATGGCTACAGGAGCCGAACATGGTGGGTCGTGTGGGATTCGAACCTACGACCAATTGGTTAAAAGCCAACTGCTCTACCAACTGAGCTAACGACCCAAAAATTCTTTGAAACTGGCTCCACGACCTGGACTCGAACCAGGGACCCAATGATTAACAGTCATTTGCTCTACCAACTGAGCTATCGCGGA
>NZ_WIVQ01000092.1:0-18441 GCF_009600545.1 Pseudomonas sp. FSL R10-1339
GAAAAACAGCGTGCCACCGAGGCGGTCGCTGCGCTCGAGCAGGGTCACGCGATGGCCGCGTAACGCGGCGATGCGTGCGGCTTCCATCCCGGCAGGCCCGGCTCCCACCACCACCAGATGCTTGGGTGTGGCAGTGGGGCCGATGACGTATTCGAACTCATGGCCGGTCATGGGGTTGACCGCGCATTTGACCCGCTCGTTGATAAAAATCTGGCTCACGCACACGTAGCAGTAAATGCACGGGCGGATACTCGCTTCCTGGTCGTTGAGCAATTTGTTGGGCAGGTCCGGGTCGGCGAGGAACTTGCGGGCCATGGCAATGAAGTCGCAGTCGCCGCGCTTGAGGGCGGCTTCACCGACCTCCGGCTCGATCCGCCCCACGGCAATCACCGGGACTTGCACGCTACGCTTGAGCGCAGCGGTCCATTCCAGATACCCCCCGGGCTTGTGCACCAGTGGTGCCTCGGTAAACACCACGCCGCTGGTGATGCGCGCAGTGGCCGATACGCTGACCGCATCTACACCTGCCGCCTCGGCCATGCCTGCCACGGCGATGGCATCCTCAAGATTGATGCCGCCGGGGGTGTGCAGTTCTTCGGCATCCAGGCGCAGCCATACGGCAAATTCATGGCCGACTTTGGCCCGTATTGCAGCGATGATTTGCAGCAGCAGCCGGGCACGGTTCTCCAGCGAGCCGCCGTACTCGTCTTCACGCTGGTTGTAATAGCCGGAGAGGAAACCGGCGATGATGTAGCCGTGGGCCGCGTGGATTTCCACACCGTCGAAACCCGCTCGCCTGGCGCGGTCGGCGGCACTGGCAAACCACTCGATCATCTGCGCGATATCGGCGCTGTCCATTACACGGATCGGTGAGCCTTCGGCGCGACGCTTCATGGAACTGACAAAGTTGGCCAGTTCTTCGGGCGTCAGCGCGGCCATCATGTCGCTTTGCAGCACCGGCGGCACCGAGGGCACCCATAGTTGCCGGCCTTCGGCCATGTCGCGCACTGCCGTCTTGCCGGCGTGCTGCAACTGCATGGCAATTTTTGCGCCGTGCTGATGGACGCGCTCGGCGAGTCGGCTCAAACCGGGGATAAAGTCATCGCTGGAAACGCCGACCTGGAATGGCTCGGCGGTCCCGGCCGGAAACGCCACCGAGCACACCCCCATGATCAATAGCCCGGCGCCGCCACGGGCGCGGGCTTCGTAATAGGCCTGAATGCGCTCGCCACACTGGCCATTGGCCTCGGCGAAGTTGGAGCCCATGGGCGCCATGATGATGCGGTTGCGCAGTTCAAGAGAACCTATGCGACCGGGTGCCAGTAACTGAGGGTATTTTGTCATTGTTATTTCAGCCCGAGCGGGTGTCTGGAAGGGCTACGGCCGCCCGCAGGCAGCCGCAGGTCATGCAGGTATACGGTTAGCCGCGCAGGAACTCCAGGCACGCCTTGTTGAACATGTCGCGGTGTTCGACCTGTACCCAGTGGCCGCACTGATTGAGCATGATAAAACGCGCATTGGGAGCGTGGGTCAGCACTTTAAGCGCGCCGGATGCGGGGTTGAAATTGTCGTCGGTGCCCCAGAACCCGAGGATCGGTGCCTGCAGCTCTTCAAGGCGCTCGGTCATGTTGGGCACCATCATGGTGCTGAACAGATTGCGCGGCTGATGCACGGCCACGGCCACGCGCTCGGCCAGCAGGTTGTCGTCCAGTAGCGCGGTGTCGAACAGTTGCAGGCTCATGATCCGGCGCATTTGCTCGATGCCCAGCGGGCCTGCGTTATACAGCTCGACCATGCGCTGGATGCCGATCATCTTGAAGTAGGTTTCGCGCTCTTCAACACCGCCTGGCGCCATGAGAATCAGTTTTTCGACGCGCTCCGGCTCAGCCAGCGCCAGGCCCAGGGCAATCGCACCGCCCAGGGAATTGCCGAGCAAGGTGGCGCGCTTGACCCCCACTGCCTTGAGAAAGCCCGACATGGCGTTGACGAAGAACGCCAGGTCGTAGTTCACATCTTCCGGTTTGTCGGAGCGGCCGAAGCCCGGAAAATCCACCATCAGATTGCGAAAGCCGTTAGCCACGAACTGCGGATAGTTGCCCTTGAAGTTGCTGTAGCCACTGGCGCCCGGGCCACTGCCGTGCAACCACAATACGACCGGGCCGCTGCCCTCGTCGAGAAAGTGCAGGCGCAGGCCGCTGTCCAGTGTCACAAAGTGGCCGATGGGCAGGGGAAGGTCTTGTTCGGTCATCACTCAATCTCCAGTTGTCAGGCAGTGGCCGCGTCAGCCAGCGGTGCTGGGGTCGGGGTCTTGTTCATCAGGTGGTTGCGGTAGCGCGGCAAGGCCATGGCCAGAAACATAGAGGCCAGAACCAGCAGCGAGATACAGGAAGCCAGGGCATAGCGCAGGCCTTCGTTGCCCAGGGTATGGGCAAAGCCGTCACTGAGCATGCCGATCAGCAGCGGCCCGACACCGACCCCGAGCAGGGTCATGGCCATTACAAAAATTGCAGTGGCCTGGGCCAGGCGGGTGGCTGGAAACAGATGGGAGATGGCGCCCAGGCAGGGCGTTGCCCACCAGGTGCCAAAAAAGCTGAATACGCAATAAAACAGAAACGCGGTCGGCATGGGTGTGCTGCCCATATAAAATGCAGTGCCCACTGGCCAGAGGAAATACGCCAGACCGAACGGGATGCTGATCAGCGTGCCCAGCAGCGGCACCCCGATTTGCCAGCCCTTGTCGCGACGTACCAGGCGATCACACAAAATGCCGCAGGTCAGGGTGCCGATGGTTGCCCCGGCACCGCCTGCGACCCCGGCCAGCAGGCCCGCGTCCTGCAGGCTCAGGCCGTGGGAGCGGATCAGGAAGCTCGGGCTCCAGGTGCCGATGGCATAACCGGCAATGGCCGCCGAGCCGCCGGTGCACACCAGCCAGAGAAAGGACGGTGTCTGGAACAACTCGCGAACCGTGACCAGCCAGTGGTCTTGCGCGACCAGATTGGGGCTGACCAGCATCGCCGGCTTGGGTGCCCGCACGGTAAACAGCAGGATCAATCCGAGCAAAATTCCCGGTGCGCCGATCACCACAAAAGCGAAACGCCAGCCGTAATGCTGGGCAATCCAGCCGCCCAGACCGAGGCCGAAAATCGCCCCCAGACTTGAGCCCAGCATCAATACCGACAGGGCGGTCGAGCGGCGGTCGGGCGGGTAGAGGTCCGAGACCATGGCCATTGACGGCGCGGTGCCCCCGGCTTCGCCGATAGCGACCCCGATCCGGGCGATCACCAGCATGGTAAAGCTGGCGGCAAAGCCGCAGAAAATGGTCATGACGCTCCAGGCAATACAGCTGAAGGCGATGACTTTTTTGCGCCCGATCCGATCGGACAGGCGCCCCAGCGGAAAGCCGAAAAGGGTGTAGAACACGGCAAAGGTCACACCTGAAAGCAGACCTATACCGGTATCGGAAATGCCGAACTCGGCCTTCACCGGTTCGATCAAAATGGCCATCAGCAGCCGGTCTATGTAGTTGAAGATATAGATGGCTGCCAAAACGCCCAGTGCGTAATGGGTTCGCCAGGTGGGGCGCAAGGGTATGGACACGACGGGTCTCCCGGTTTTTGTTCTAGTGAGTGAGTTATTCCACGAACCGGCTGGAGGAACATCGTCCATTTAGACCAGCCGGTCATGCACAGAATCTCTCTGGGGATGAAAGCTGTAGATACTCTGTTGCAGGTCAAGCCCTATTGTGGGAGCGAGCCTGCTCGCGAACGACCTTCGCGAGCAGGCTCGCTCCCACAGTTGCAGTGTTTCTGCAGCTGCCGTAGGAACTAGGCTGCACGTCAGCTGCTACGGTCGTCATCCGCTCTTGAGCTGCTTAGTCCCATCGGACGATGTTCAGCTTTTAGCCGCAGTCAATGATTGCTCCCATACACCGTCCGGGCTTACCGGCGGGCCGACTTCGGGCAGGTGGGAGAACAGGATGAAATTGCTTAACAAAGTGGCGTTTGTAACCGGTGCAGGCCAGGGCATGGGACGAGCGATTGTTCGTCACTTTGCCGAGCAGGGGGCCAAGGTGGTCGCCGCCGACATCAACCTCGATGCCGCGCGTCAAAGTATTGAAGGGCTGGGCGAAAAGGCCCTGGCAGTGTCCTGTAACGTCGCTGACAGCGACTCGGTCGCCACCGCGATGGCTGCCGTGCATGCACATTTCGGCAGCCTCGATGTGCTGGTCAATAATGCCGGTATCGGCTCCATCGATGCCTTCGCACAAACCCCGGACGAACACTGGCAACGAGTGATCGGGGTCAACCTGACCGGGCCGTTTTTCTGCAGCCGAGAAGCGGTGAAGCTGATGCTCGCCGCTGCCACGCCCGGCGTGATTATCAATATCTCCAGCACCGCCGCCCTGACCGGCGAAGGTCCGAGCCATTACTGTGCAGCCAAGGTCGGGGTAATGGGCCTGACCCGCAGTATGGCGCGCGAACTGGCCGGCAACGGCATACGGGTCAACACCATCGTTCCCGGCCCGACCAACACGCCGATGATGGCTGACATCCCGGACGACTGGATGCAAAGCATGCTCAAGGCCATCCCCTTGGGTCGCATGGGTGAAACCGATGAAATCGCTCGCGTCGCGGCCTTTCTGGCCAGTGATGACGCAGCGTTCATCACCGGTCAGAACCTCGCGGTCAACGGCGGCATGGCGTTTATCTGAGTGCCGCGCACAGCAATGGGAGAGCAGATCATGGGTACTCGTTTACAAGACAAAATTGCCTTTATCAGCGGCGCCGGTTCAGGCATCGGCGCGGCCACGGCGTTGCGCTTTGCCGAAGAAGGCGCGCTGGTGGTGTTGTGCGGGCGACGCATCGAGCCGCTGCAAGCCGTAGCGGCACAGATCCGTGACAGCGGCGGCCGCGCCGAATGCGCGGTGGCCGATGTCAGCAATGAAGCCGCTTATGTCGGCGCCATCAGCGAGGCGGCACAGCGCCACGGCCGTCTGGATATTCTGGTCAACAACGCCATGGCCTACAGCTGGGGCGCGATTGACAGCACCTCGACCGCTGACTGGCATTCGAACTTCGCCACCACGGTGGACGGCACCTTTTGGGGCACACGCACGGCCATGGGCCTGATGCGCGCCCAGGGCAGCGGTTCGATCATCAACCTGGCCTCGATCTGCGGGCAGTTCGGTACGCCGTGGATGGCCGGTTACTCGGCGGCCAAGGCCGCGGTGATCAACTTCAGCCGCGCTGCGGCCAGTGAAGGTGCCAGCCACAACATCCGTTGCAACGTGGTCAGCCCGGGTGTGGTCGAGACACCGGCCACGGCAGGCATGCTCACCGATGACAAGACGCGCACCAATACCGAAAAACTGATCCCGCTCAAGCGCGTCGGCCAGCCGGTGGAAGTGGCCAACGCCATTCTGTTCCTGGCCAGTGACGAAGCTTCATACATCACCGGTGCTTGCCTGCCGGTGGATGGCGGACGCAGCAGTGAGCTGTACACGGTATTGGAATAAGGACCCTTTTATGGAACAGAGCGCTTTGTTAGCCCGTCTCGATCGGCTGGAATCGATTGATGAGATCCGCCAGCTGGCTGGTAAATATTCGTTGTCGCTGGACATGCGTGACCTCGATGCCCACGTCAATCTGTTTGCCGAAGACATTCGCGTAGGCCGCGAAAAAACCGGGCGTGCGCACCTCAAGGCCTGGGTCGACGACACGTTACGCGACCAGTTTCACGGCACTTCCCATCACCTGGGCCAGCACCTGATCGAGTTCACCGACCCGGACCATGCCGTGGGCGTGGTGTATTCCAAGAACGAGCACGAGACCGGCCCCGAGTGGGTGACCATGCAAATGCTCTATTGGGATGACTATGAGCGCATGCAGGGGCGCTGGTATTTCCGCCGTCGCCTGCCGTGCTACTGGTACGCCAGTGACCTCAACAAACCGCCGATCGGCACGCAAAAAATGCGCTGGCCGGGGCGCGAACCCTACGCCGGTACGTTTCACGATCTGTTCCCGTCGTGGACCGAGTTCTGGGCCAGCCGCCCGGACAAGGAGCAACTGCCGCAAGTGGCGACAGCGGCTCCGCTCGAGCACTTTCTTGCCACCCTGCGCCGTGGGGCTGGCGCACCGAAAATCCGCGTGCGCTGAGGAAATACCATGAGCATTCTGTTTGAACCCGTGCGCCTGGGTGAGCTTGAACTGGCCAACCGTATCGTCATGGCGCCCATGACCCGCAGCCGCGCCGATCAACACGGGGTGCCGACGGCCGAGATGGTCGAGTATTACCGTCAGCGCGCTTCTGCCGGGTTGATTGTCGCCGAAGGCACGGCGCCGTCGGCCAGTGGCCTGGGCTACTGTCGCACCCCGGCGATTTACTCCCCGGCACAAATTGCCGCCTGGAAAGCCGTGACCGATGCAGTGCATGCCGAAGGTGGCCTGATTGTGCTGCAACTGATGCATGTGGGGCGTGCAGCCAGCGCCCACAACAAACCGGCAGGCGCCGCCACGGTAGCGCCGTCGGCCTTGCGCGCCCGCACCCAGCTGTTTACCGACACTGCCGGGATGGTCGATACCGACGAGCCGCAGGCCTTGTCGCCGCACGACATCGAACAGGTCATCGAAGATTACCGCCAGGCCGCACTCAATGCACGCCAGGCCGGTTTTGATGGCGTCGAGCTGCACTGCACCAGCGGTTATCTGCCGATGCAATTCATGGCCTCGGGCAGCAACCGGCGTGAAGACCAGTACGGTGGCAGTGTTGAAAATCGCGTGCGCTTCCCGCAGCAGGTGCTGGCAGCGATGGCTTCGGCTATTGGCCCCGGGCGTGTCGCCTTGCGCCTGTGCCCGGGCAATCCGTTCAACGATATCGATGACGAAGACCCGCTGGCCACCGCAGTTGCCCTGTGCAAGGCCGCCGAGCCGATGGGCCTGGCTTATGTGCATATCATGCGCTCACCGCTGGCGGAACTGGATGCCTTTGCCCTGGCCCAGCGTCATTGCAGCAACGGCCTGATCCTCAATGACGGTTTTGACGGCGAATCGGCACAAGCCGCGCTGCAGGCCGGGCAGGGCGATGCGGTGTCGTTTGCCCGGCACTTTATTGCCAACCCGGACCTGGTCGAGCGCTTGCGCAAGGGCTTGCCCCTTGCCCGCTTCGACCGCAAGACCCTGTACTCACCAGGCCCGGAAGGCTACAGCGATTACCCGCTGGCCGAGGCGGTGGCGCCATGAACGACATGTCCCGCATCAGCACCCTGACGGCAGTCAGACAACAGCCCGTGCCCCGTGATCAGACCCAGGCACTGCTGGATTTGCGTTCTGCGGCCAGCGGCCAGATCAAACCGGCGGACCTGTATACCCTGGCCGACCGTCTTGAAGGGCAGGCCCGTGCATTCCCCGATCGGCCTTTTTTGATCGACGGCGAGCAGCGTGTCACCTACGCCGCCGTAGAAGCCCAGGCCAATCGCATGGCCCATGTGTTTTACGCCAAGGGCCTGCGCCCCGGGGATGTGTGCGCGATTGCCATGGAGAACCGTCCGCAGTTCTTCTACAGCTGGTTCGGGCTGGTCAAGCTCGGTGTGGTGGTGGCGTTTATCAACACCCAGGTCAGTGGCAAGCCACTGGTGCATGCCTTGCAATCCACGGCGGCCAGGGCGGTGGTGGTGGGGGAAGAGTGCCTGGCCAATCTGCTGGGCACTCAAGGTTTGCCCGATGTCCCGCTGTGGCTGGTCAACGATGCACTGAACCCCTTTGGCGGCGAGCTGCCGGCCATTGTCGATATTGACTTTGAACAGCACGTCGCCGCTGCCCCGGCCACGGTCTTCGCCCGTGACGTGCGTGCGGCGATTACGGCCGAAACCACCACGCTGCTGATATTTACCTCGGGCACCACCGGCCTGCCCAAGGCGGCACGCTATAGCCATATGCGCTGGTTGTCCTCGGGTGACGTGATGGAAGTCACCCTGGGGGCCACCTGTGACGACGTATTTTACTGCTGCCTGCCGCTGTACCACGGCGCGGCGGCCACTTCGGTGACGTCCACGGCACTGCGCGCAGGTGCGAGCATTGTGTTGCGGCGCAAGTTCAGCGTGCGTGAGTTCTGGCCGGATGTGCGCCGCAACCGCATTACCGTGTTCCAGTACATCGGCGAGATCTGTCGCTACCTGCTCAACCAGCCAGTGGTGACCGGTGAGCGCGAGCACAGTTTGCGCCATATGCTCGGTGCCGGGCTCACGCCTGAATCCTGGCAGCGCTGGCTGGAGCGTTTTGGCCCGATCCAGGTGTTCGAGGGCTGGGGTGCCACCGAAGCCAACGCCAACCTGATCAATGTCGACAACTATGTGGGCTCCTGTGGTCGCGTGCCGGACTGGAGCCGCACCAATCTGCGCCTGGTGCGTTACGACGTGGAAAGCGACAGCCATCCGCGGGATGCAAACGGTTTTTACCAGTTGTGCCAACCGGGAGAAATCGGCGAGGCAATGGGCTTTATCGTTGATCACCCGCAGATAGGCGGTGGGCGTTTCGAGGGGTACACCAGTACTGCGGCCAGCGAGAGCAAGATCCGCCGCGATGTGTTTCAACGTGGTGATGCTTACTGGAGTTCGGGCGATCTGCTGCGTTATGACGACGACGGCTATTTCTATTTTGTCGACCGAATCGGCGACACCTTCCGCTGGAAAAGCGAGAACGTCTCGACCCTGGAAGTGGCCGACACCCTGAGTGATATGCCGGGGCTTGAACTGATCAACGTGTACGGCGTGCAGGTACCTGAACACGAAGGCCGTGCGGGGATGGCGGCGATCTTGATGCAGCCCGGGCATAGCTTTGACCCGCAGGCTTTTTATGAGCTGACGCAAACCCGTTTGCCGCGTTATGCCGCGCCGGTGTTTGTACGGGTAACACTGGCGGCGGACCTGACCAGCACCTTCAAGCTGCGCAAGGTTGATTTGCAGCGTCAGGGTTACGCGCCGCAGTTGTTTGCCGATCCGCTGTTTGTGCGCGATGAAAGTAGCCGCACCTATCAGCCGTACTCCCTGCAAGTGCTGGCCCGTAACGGTCTGCTGCCGTTTGCAGGTGCCGGCCATGAATGAACTCGACGCTCAAGGCCATCAATGGCGTGACGGCCTGCGCTACCCCTGGCCACAGGCCCCGGCCAGCGGCCAGGTGCAGGAAGTGGCCGAGGGCGTGCTCTGGCTGCGCATGCCGCTGCCGTTTGGCCTTGATCACATCAACCTGTATCTGCTGCGTCACGGTGACGGCTGGGTGGCGGTGGATACCGGGCTGAACAGCGATCAATGTCGCGCCGTGTGGGAGCAGGTGTTTGTCGAAGCCATGGCTGGCTTGCCCCTCAAGGCGGTCATTTGCACCCATTTTCACAGTGACCACACCGGTGTGGTGGGCTGGCTGGCCGAGCGATTTCGTTGCCCGGTGCTGATGACCCATGGCGAGTTCGAGGCGCTGCACCATGGCCCGCCGCGAGCGACGGCACCGGACTGGGCGTTTCTGGATTTTTATCAAAAGGCCGGCTTCAGCGCCGAGCGCGCGACGGCGTTGCTGCCGCTGATCCAGGGCGAGCACTTTCGCCCGCAACTGGTGGCGGGGTTTACCCGGCTGAACCAGGGCAGCCAGTTGACCATCGGCGGGCGGCGCTGGGAGGTGGTGATGGGGAACGGTCATTCACCGGAACACGCCTGTCTGTATGCGCCGGACGATGGTTTGCTGATCTCCGGCGACCAGGTGTTGCCGCGCATCACTTCCACCATTGCCGTGTATGTCAGCGAGCCTCAGGCCAACCCTTTGCGGGACTGGCTGGACTCGATCGAACGGTTGCGCACGATCCCCGACCACGTACTGGTGCTGCCGGCCCATGAACGGCCGTTTTACAACCTGCATCTGCGCCTGGACCAGTTGCGCGACCACCATCGCCAGCACTTGCAGCAGTTGCTGGCAGCGTGCGAACAACCGCGCACCGGGCTGGAAATGATGGGGGTGCTGTTCAAGAAACTGTCAGGCCGTTTCGACGAGCTGATGGCGCTAGGCGAGACGTTGGCGCATGCCAATTACCTTATGGCCGAGGGGGCGCTCGTTCGTGAGGAAGAAGGAGGGCTGCATCGTTATCGACAGGCCCCGACAGGAGTCGTGAAGTTCGACCCGCTTGAGTTGCTTTGAACACAACGCAATGACGCTTGAACCCATCGAAGCGGCCACCGAGTCGCTAATCAGGAGAGGCAGAGTGATCAATAAAAATAACAATAATTGTTCAGGGCAGCGCCCGCACAACTTCCAGGCCAGTGGCCTGGCCGTTGCCGTGGCGCTGGTCTGCAGCCCGCTGTGGGCAGGGGACACCATCGAGTTCGATGACGGCACCACGATTGATTGGTCGGTCACCACCAGCTATGGCATCGGTACGCGGCTGGGCAATCCCAGCGGCCGGTTGATGGGGGTCAACGTCGATGATCCGAACCGCAACTTTGATCAGCACAGCCTCACCACCAACCGGGTGGGCGCGCTGGGCGAAATGATCCTGCGCAAAGACAACTACGGTGCGGTGGTGCGCGCCAGTACCTTTTACGACGATGTGTATCACCGCAAGAATGACAACGATTCACCAGCCACCGTCAACAAATACGGCGACAACGACGAGTTCACCAGTGACACCCGCTACTACAGCGGTGGCCGCACGCGCCTGCTCGACGCTTATGTGTTTGGCGGCTGGCGTTTTGAAAACGACACCATGCTCGACGTAAAAGCGGGTCGGCATATCGAGTCATGGGGCGAGAGCCTTTACTACCCTGGCGTCAACGGCGTGCAGAACCCGTCCGATGCGGTCAAGGCCGCGCAGCCGGGGGTTGAGGTCAAAGAGGTGCTGCTGCCGGTGGGGCAGTTCTCGGCGTCTTACCGGATCAACCCGCAAATTACCCTGGGCGGTTATGTGCAGTACGAGTGGAAGGGCACCGAACTGCCGCCGGTGGGCAGCTTTTTGTCGACTTCCGACGTGATCGGCCCGGGCCGCGAATTTTTGTATATGGGCGCCAACAAGGTGCCTTACCTGGGCACCGACGAGCCGCGCGACAGCGGCCAGTGGGGTGCTCAGGTCCGCTACAGGCCGATTACCGACCTCGAAGTATCGCTGTTCCATGTTGTGTACCACGACAAAAACCCGGCCACTGCGCTGGTGGGCTGGGACCCGATACCGGCAGGCCCCGGTGGCCTGGCTTACAAGGCCAACGGCTACCGGGTCAAATATTTTGAAGACATCAAACTCACCGGTATCAGTGCCACCACCAAGCTTGGCGAGTACCAGCTTGGTGCGGAGTGGTCTTATCGCGACGGTGCTCCGGTGATGGTCAATACCGGTCTGGGCCCGGTGCCGGCCAAGGGTAAGGGCCAACAGTTCCAGTTGTCGGCCATGCGCATCCTGGGGGACCGCCCCTGGGCCAGCCAGACCACCCTGACCGGTGAGTTTGTCACGGTGCGTGCCGACCACGCCGACGAAACCTCTGCCGCGCCGAACCTTGAAGGTGTGGGCCTGTTGCCGTCGCTGGTGCCGTCCGTGCAACCGTCCGATCAGTACACCTACAAAACGGCCACGGCCTGGCGTACCCGCTCTTCGAGCGCTTACACCGTGGGCGCCTCGTTCAGTTACCCGGGCGTATTCCAGGGCTGGGACCTTGAAGTGCCGTTCACCTTCTCCAACGTATTCAGCGGTGCGGCACCGATGTCGGGAACCATTGCCGGGGTGGCGGGGGACAGGCGCCTGAGTGCGGGTACCACCTTCAAATACCTGGGCAACCTGGAAGTATCCCTCAGGTATATCGGGTACCTGGGCTCCCCCGACCCGATCTACCGCCCGCTGGCAGACCGTGACTACGCCACGTTCTCGATGAAATACACGTTCTGACGACTTGCCTGCCCCTGTGTGGGAGCGGGCTTGCTCGCGATACAGGCACTGAGGTTTTGCAGCAGAACCGCGTCGGTGCCAGCGCGAGCAAGCCCGCTCCCACGGAACGGCCTGATTTGCACTTTTAAAGAGAGAAAACCATGGGTCTTAAAGGTCATGCCGCCATTGTTGGCAGCGCTCAGTACAAACCGGAGAAATACGCCACGGCCCCGCGCATGTTCCATCTGGAACAAGTGGCTGACCTGGCGGCCCGGGCGTTACAGGATGCCGGCTTGCAGGCATCGGATCTCGACGGGCTGGTGATCAATGGCCCGCATTTTCATGAAGCCTCAGTGTTCGTCCCGGCCATGGCCGCCGAGTACCTGGGCTTGCGCCTGAATTTTGCCGAAGTGGTCGACCTTGGCGGCTGTACCTCGGTGGGCATGGTCTGGCGCGCTGCCGCTGCGATTGAGCTGGGTTTGTGCCAGGCGGTGCTGTGTGTGCTGCCCGCGCGCATGGCACCCATGGGCCCGGATGAGGACGCCAGCTGGATGGCCCGGGCCATGCGCTTTGGCGGCCACAGCACGGCATTCGGTGCACCCGAAGCCGAGTTCGACTTGCCGTACGGGCATATGGGCCAGAACACCGGCTACGCGATGATCGCCCAGCGCTATGCCGCGCAATATGGTTATGACCCGCGGGCACTGGCAAAAATCGCGGTCGATCAGCGCACCAATGCGCAGTACAACCCAGAAGCGATGTTTTACGGCCAGCCGCTGACCATCGAGCAAGTGCTGGCCAGTAAAAAAGTTGCCGACCCGCTGCATGTACTGGAAATCGTCATGCCGGTGGCCGGTGGCGCCGCGATGATTATCGCCTCCAAAGAGGTGGCAGCACGGGCGCGCAAGCGGCCGTCGTGGATCACCGGCTTCGGCGAGCACCTGGCGTTCAAGTCGCCGTCCTATGCCCAGGACATGCTGCACACACCTATCGGGCCTGCCTCGCAGCGCGCATTCGCAATGGCCGGGCTCAAACCGGCCGATGTGGATGCGGCACAAATTTACGACTGCTACACCATCACCGCCTTGCTGACCCTGGAAGACGCAGGTTTTTGCGCCAAGGGCGAAGGCATGAACTTTGTCCGTGAACACGACCTGACCTGGCGCGGCGATTTCCCGATGAACACCCACGGCGGCCAGCTCAGCTTTGGCCAGGCCGGCGCGGCGGGGGGGATGAGCCAGGTGATCGAGGCGGTGACGCAAATTGCCGGTGAAGCGGGCGAGCGCCAGCTCAAACGCTGCGACACGGTATATGTCTCAGGCACCGGTGGGGTGATGAGTGAGCAGGGCGCATTGATACTTCAGGGAGCATAAATCCGATGTCGAACAACAAACCAATGCCGGTTCCGACCGAGATTTCTGCACCGTTCTGGGAAGGCCTGAAGGCCGAGCGCCTGCTGATTCAGCAATGTGAACGATGCAGCCACTGGGTGTTTTACCCGCGCAGGCACTGCCCGGCGTGCTTTACCCATGCCCTGACCTGGCGTGAAGTCAGTGGTGGCGCGACGCTGTACAGCTTTACCGTGACACGCATCGCGACCCTGCCGGACTTTGCCGATGAAATGCCGCAGATACTGGCGGTGGTCGAGCTGGATCAGGGTGTACGCATCAATACCAATCTGGTCGGGCTGGACGAGTCTGAAGTGAAAGTGGGCATGCGCCTGCAACCGGTATTTGCCGAGGTCGATGCCAAGGGCAACCGGCTGCTGCGTTTTACCGGGCTGGACAAGGATGCCGAGGCGTTGAAGACGCTGCGTACGGTTGAGCAACCGGTGCCAGAAACCGCAGTGCCAGTGCGCCAGATTGCCCTGGATGACGAAGAGGGCCTGCAGGCGCTGGTCAGCGACGAGTTCAGCCCGTGGAGCAACCAGGTGGTGGTCGATCAGGGCCTGATTGACAGCTTTGCCCAGTTATCCGGGGATGATTACTGGATCCACACCGACCCGGAACGTGCGCGCAAGCAAAGCCCGTTTGGCGGCACCATCGCCCACGGTGCGCTGGTGCAGATCCTGCAGTCACGGATGAAACTCAACCTGGGTTACGAGATCACCGGGTTCACCAATATGGTCAACTATGGTTCGGATCGCCTGCGCTTCCCGGCACCGGTGCCGGCGGGCTCGACCATCCATGCGCGGGCCCGGGTCAAGCGGGTAGAGCGGGTCAGAAGCGGTACTCAGCTGACCCTGGAACTCAATACCCATGTGCTGGGCAGCGAGCGGCCGTCGGTGATCAATGAGCTGGTGATTTTGTATATGTGATGCCCTGTGGGGGCGGGCGTGCCCGCGATGCTATCGATGCGGTTTTAATGACACGCCGCGCCGCCTGCATCGCGGGCAAGCCCGCTCCCACCGGTTTAAGGCGCCCCACCTGAGCGCTTTAGTCTCAACGGACGATGAACCCCACCCCCATCCTTCCCATACTCCTCCAAGCCAATAAATACAGGCATTGAGGAGCAGGCACATGATCGACATTCGTGGTTTGAGCTACTTCGTTGCAGAGTCTGCAGATCCCGTTCAATGGCAGCGTTACGCCGAAGACGTGCTCGGGATGATGGTCAGCGAAGCACCCGCCGGCGGCTTGTACGTGAAGATGGATGAGCGTCCGTATCGCATGCTTATCGTGCCGGGCGGTGAGTCGCGGTATCTGGCTTCCGGTTGGGAGCTGGCCGGCGAAAAGGCTTTCAACGCCGCGATCGAAGTGCTGGATCAGGCCGACGTCAACTGGCGCCTGGGCAGCGCCGAACAGTGCGATCAGCGTGGTGTGCAAGCACTGCTGCACGTTACCGACCCTTCAGGTAACCGCCATGAATTGAGCTGGGGCCATCGCTCCGATTGCCAGCCCTTTGTCTCGCCCCAGGGAGTGCCGGGTTTTGTCACCGGTGATATGGGCCTGGGCCACACCGTACTGCCCGCGCCAAATTTCGATGCCACCCTGGCGTTTGCCAAGGATGTGCTGGGCTTTGAACTGTCGGATATTTTCAACTTCCGTCCCGATCCTTCGGCCCCACCGATCCGCATCCATTTTCTGCATTGCAAAAATAGCCGTCACCACAGCCTGGCCCTGGCCGAGTACCCGGTGCCGTCCGGCTGCGTGCATGTGATGGTCGAAGTCGAGTCGATGACCGAAGTGGGCCGCGCCCATGACCGGCGCATCGCGCATGACGTACAGCTGTCGGCCACCCTCGGCCAGCATCTGAATGACCGCATGACCTCTTTCTATATGAAAACCCCTTCAGGTTTTGACCTGGAGTATGGCTATGGCGGCTTGCTGGTGGATTGGCAGGACCACAGCGCTTTTGAATTCACCCGGGTAAGCCTGTGGGGCCATGACTTCTCCGCAGGACAGTCGTAAGGAGCACTACATGAACAAGCAAATGACAGCGGCAGACGTGGTCGGCCAACTGCGCGACGGCATGACCATCGGCTTCGGCGGCTGGGGCCCGCGGCGCAAGCCCATGGCGATCGTGCGCGAGATCCTGCGTTCTGACGTCAAGGATCTCACCGTGGTCGCCTATGGCGGTCCCGAGGTCGGCATGCTCTGCGCTGCCGGCAAGGTCAAAAAACTGATTTTCGGCTTTGCCACCCTCGATGCCATCCCGCTCGAAGCCTACTTTCGCAAGGCTCGCGAGGCCGGAGAACTGGAGCTGATGGAACTGGACGAGGGCATGCTGCAATGGGGCCTGCGGGCCGCCGGCATGCGTCTGCCGTTCTTGCCGACCCGTTGTGGCCTGGCCACCGATGTCAGCCGCCTGAACCCCGGGATCAAGCAGGTGCAGTCGCCCTATGCGGATGGCGAGGTGTTGCTGGCCATGCCGGCGCTGAATCTGGATATCGCCTTTTTGCACGTCAACGTTGCCGACCGCCTGGGCAATACCCTGGTAACGGGCCCCGATCCTTATTTCGATCATTTGTATGCCCGTGCCGCCAAACATTGTTTTGTCTCCTGTGAGCGGATCGAGGAGCGCTTGAACCTGGATGCCGCCCAGGCCCGCTTCAACACCTTCGAACGTTATCTGGTCAGCGGCGTGGTGCATGCACCCTTTGGTGCGCATCCGACAGCCTGCCCGTCCGATTACGGCTGGGACCTTAGCCACTTGAAACGCTACAGCGCCAGCGCTGCCGAAGAAGGTGGCTGGGAAGGTTATGTAGCCGAGTTTGTGACCCCGGGCGAAAGCGCCTACCAGGCCAGCAATGGCGGGGTCGATCGATTGAGCGCTTTGCCGCTGCCCGTGTTTTGAGGAGTGTGGACATGACTGCTACTAGCGAATTTACCCTGGCTGAACTGTTGATCGTGGCCGCCTGTGAAGCCTGGCGCGGTAACGGCGAAGTGATTGCTTCGGGCCTGGGGGTAATCCCGCGCCTGGGCGCGAGCCTGGCCAAACTGACCCATAGCCCGGAACTGTTGATGACCGACAGCGAGGCATTTCTGGTGGAAGAGCCTATTCCCCTGGGGCCGCGTGGAGATTTTGTACCGCGTTATTCGGGCTATCTGTCGTTCGAGCGGGTGTTCGAGTGCGTGTGGGGCGGGCGTCGCCACGCCATGATCGGTCCGACCCAGATCGACCGCTGGGGCCAGACCAACCTGTCGTGCATTGGCGACTACCAAAAGCCCAAAGTAGCAATGCTCGGGGTGCGCGGTTTGCCGGGCAACAGCATCAACCATATCAACTCGTTCTTCGTGCCGTCGCACAACACCCGGGCGTTTGTCGCAGGGGAAGTGGACATGGTCTCGGGTGTCGGCTTCAAGCCCGAGCGCTGGGAAGAGGGCATGCGCAGCGACCTGATGGACATCCGCCTGATCGTCACCGACCTGTGTGTGATGGACTTCGGCGGACCGGACCGGGCCGTGCAGGTGCGTTCCCTGCATCCGGGCGTGAGCTTTGAAGAGGTACAGGAGAAAACCGGCTTCCCGCTGCTCAAGGCCGCCGACCTCAAGCAGACCGTGGCGCCGACGCCGGAGCAGCTGGCGCTGATCCGCCGCCTCGATCCCCATGACTATCGCGCCTCTGCGCTCAAGGGCAACCCGCCCGGCATTCGTCAGGCCTGATGGCCAGGAGTTCTTATGAGCAGCGACAGCGAATTTGTGCAGCGGGCTGACACCGCTGTGTATGAAACCGAGGACCCGGTGCTTTATGGGGTGGCCGATGGTATCGCCACGCTGACCATGAACCGGCCGACCGTCAATAACGCGCAAAACTCACAGATGACCTACGCCCTGGACGACGCCTTGCGCCGTGCCGTCAATGACGATGCGGTGAAGGTCATTGTGCTGCGCGGCAATGGCAAGCATTTTTCCGCAGGGCACGATATCGGCACGCCGGGGCGCGATATCAACAAGGAGTTTGAGCGCGCCAGCCTGTGGTGGGACCACACCAACAAGCCGGGCGGCGAGTACCTCTATGCCCGCGAGCAAGAGGTGTACCTGGGCATGTGCCGGCGCTGGCGCGAACTGCCCAAGCCGACCATTGCCATGGTGCAGGGGGCGTGCATTGCCGGCGGGCTGATGCTGGCCTGGGTCTGTGATTTGATCGTGGCCAGTGACGATGCTTTTTTTCAGGATCCGGTGGTACGCATGGGCATTCCGGGGGTTGAGTATTTTGCCCACCCCTATGAACTGAACCCGCGCATTGCCAAGGAGTTTCTGTTTACCGGCGATCGCATGAGCGCCGAACGCGCCTACCAGATGGGCATGGTCAATCGCCTGTTTACCCGCGAAGGGCTGGAGGCCGGTACCTATGCGCTGGCAGCGGCCATCGCCAAACAGCCGCGGATGGGCCTGGCCCTGACCAAGCAGGCGATCAATCACGTCGAGGATTTGCAGGGCAAGCGTACGGCGATGGACGCGGTCTTTGCCTGGCATCACTTCGCCCATAGCCATAACGAGCTGCTGTCCGGGGACAAGCTGGGCGGCTATGACGCAAAAGCCATGATTGAAGCGAACAAGAGTGCTGCGGGAGAGCGTGGATGAGTGACTATCTGCAAACGGCGTTGACCGATGCCCTGGGCTGCCGTTACCCCATAGTGCAAACCGCGATGGGCTGGGTAGCGGACGCCAATCTGGTGATCGCCAGTACCCGTGCGGGGGCCTTCGGTTTTCTGGCCGGAGCGACCATTGCGGCGGATCAGCTGGAGGGCCAAATCCTGCGGGTGATCGAGGCCACGGGGGGGAGTAATTTCGGCCTCAATTTCCATATGTTCCAGGAAAACGCCGCGCAGTGCGTGGACCTGGCCATCAAGTACCGCCTGCGAGCCGTCAGCTATGGCCGCGGCCCCGACCGCCAGACCATCGGGCGTTTCAAAAAGGCCGGGGTGTTGTGCATTCCCACCGTGGGTGCGCTTAAACACGCACTCAAGGCCGTGGAACTGGGCGCAGACATGGTCACCGTACAGGGCGGCGAGGGTGGCGGGCATACCGGGGGCGTGCCGAGCACCATTTTACTGCCGCAGGTGCTGGATGCGGTGCGGGTGCCGGTGATTGCCGCGGGGGGCTATTCCAC
>NZ_WIVQ01000093.1:0-18429 GCF_009600545.1 Pseudomonas sp. FSL R10-1339
GCCGGGGCAGCACCCGCCAGCGTGGTCAGTGTCGGCAGCGTTGGCGCAGAACGGCAAATCACCAATGTGGCTGCTGGCCAGATCAGCGGCACCAGTACCGATGCCATCAACGGCAGCCAACTGTTCGCCACCAATCAACAGGTCACCGCCAACACCACCAATATCGCCAACAATACAACCGCAATCAACACTCTCAACAGCGGTGGAGGTATCAAGTACTTCCACACTAACTCAACACTGGCCGACTCGTCGGCGACAGGTTCGGATGCCACAGCGGCAGGAGCAAATGCCCAGGCCCTCAATGCCTCGGATATCGCCCTCGGTGCCAACACCACCGCCAGCGGCGGCAACTCCCTGGCAGCCGGTTCGGGGGCAAGTGCCAGCGCAGCCGGTTCTGTGTCGCTGGGTAACGGCTCGCTAGCCAACTCTGCAGATGCAGTAGCCATCGGCACCTCGGCACAGGCTACAGGGGGCAAAGCCGTGTCCATCGGCGCAGGCAATATCGCAACCGGTAACGGCGCCGTGGCCATCGGTGATCCCAACACTGCAACAGGTACCGGCGCAGTCGCCATGGGCGCCGACAACACCGCCAATGGTCAAGGCAGCGTGGCCCTGGGTAATCTCTCCCAGGCCAACGAGGCAGGTTCCATTGCCCTGGGTGATGCGGCCACAGTGGCTGTAGGCGCAACACAAGGGCTGGCTCTGGGCTCCGGCGCAACATCCAGTAACGCCGGTGCCGTTGCTCTCGGCGCCAACAGCACTACTGCCGCAGCAGTCGGCACCAGCGGGGCAACCATCGGCGGTGTCACTTACACTTTTGCCGGTGCCACACCGGGCAGCGTGGTCAGCGTCGGCAGTGTCGGGGCAGAACGGCAAATCACCAATGTGGCTGCTGGTCAGATCAGCGGCACCAGTACCGATGCCATCAACGGCAGCCAACTGTTCGCCACCAATCAACAGGTCACCACAAACACCACTAATATCGCCGGCAATACAACCGCGATCAACAGTTTCAATAGCGGCGCAGGCATCAAGTACTTCCACACCAGTTCAACCCTTGCTGACAGCGCGGCCACAGGCCTGGACAGCATCGCTATCGGTCCTCAAGCACAGGCCAGTGCTGCTCAATCCTTCGCCGCCGGTGCCGGAGCTCTGGCAAGCTCTACGGGTAGCGTGGCACTGGGTAATCTGGCCAGCGTATCGGTAAACGGAGGGGTTGCATTGGGGCAGGGATCGGTATCGGACCGTGCCATCGCACCGGCAAGCGGCGCCATCCCGGCAGGCAGCAGCACCTTAGCCTACGACACGACGGATGCAACATTGTTGGGTGCGCTCTCGCTGGGTTCAGCCGGTCAATATCGTCAACTGATCAATCTGGCGGACGGGACCAGTGCCCAGGATGCCGTGACCCTGCGTCAATTGGGCGGAGCCGTCGGCTCACTCAGTTCCACCGGCAGCATGTTCTTCCACGCCAATTCTGTTAACCCGCAGGACTCATTGGCTATAGGCCAGAACGCCATCGCCGTAGGGCCTGCAACTGTCGTCAATGCTGACAACGGTATAGGGATGGGTAACAACGCCGTGGTCAGCCAGGCGGCAACTGGCGGGATTGCATTGGGCGGTAACAGCCAGGTGTTGATGGCTTCCGGGGTTGCCATCGGTACCCAGGCCCAGGCCCAAGGTGAACAGTCAGTAGCGCTGGGAGCCGGGGCTGTAGCCAGTCATGCATCAAGCGTTGCCCTGGGCTCGGGTTCGATCACTACCGTCGGCGCACAGGCGGGATACACCGCTACGGGCCTGACTACATTGCAAACATCCGTGGGGGAAGTCGGGGTAGGTACTGCGCAGGGCAGTCGCCAGATTACCGGTGTAGCAGCAGGTTCTGCACCCAACGATGCAGTCAATGTCAGCCAGCTTGGCGGTGCCATAACACAGGCCAATCAGTACACCGATACGGCGGTCAACAACATAGGCGGGAATGTCTCACAGGTCCTTAACGACGTCACTAATATCAAGAACGGAACGGAAGGCATGTTCCAGGTCAATAACACCAGTGCATTGCCCACGCCTGCGGCCACAGGTACCGATGCGGTGGCGGGCGGTGCCGGCTCGCAAGCTTCCGGCCACAAAAGCACGGCCATTGGTACCAGTGCCAAGTCCGGCGGGGAGCAAGCAGTCGCGGTGGGCAACGGAGCAACAGCTACAGCTACAAACAGCGTCGCACTGGGTGCTAACTCGACAGCCACTCGCGACAACAGCGTTTCGGTAGGGGCAGCAGGCAGCGAACGGCAGATCACCCATGTCGCGGCAGCAACCCAGGGCACCGATGCGGTGAATTTCGATCAACTCAACAGCATTTCGGCGAACACCACCAACAATGCCAACAACTACACCGACCAACGTTTCTCGCAGCTCAATAGCGACCTGAAGAAACAGGACCGTGTCTTGAGCGCAGGGATCGCCGGGGCCATGGCCATGGCCAGCCTGCCACAGCCTTACGTTGCTGGCGCCAGCATGACAGCTTTGGGCGCTGCCACCTATCGTGGGCAAGGAGCGCTGTCGTTCGGCGTGTCGAGAGTCTCCGATAACGGCCACTGGGTGGCCAAGCTCCAGGCCAGTACCACTACCCAGGGCAATTTTGGGGTCGGTGTCGGTGTGGGCTACCAGTGGTGAGCATGAACTGAAGCAGTTACCAACGACGGTCAACACCCGTCACTGCCGCCCCGGCACGGCTCCATTGGTGCCGGGGCGTTAATCCAAAAAAACAGGGCGAATACCATGTCATTGCTCAAAACAACCGGATGGGTTATCTCATTGGCGCTGATGGCAGGCTGCGACGGCGCTCCACAAATTTTCGCCAACAGGGAGCCGCATGGCGTAATGCTCCCGGCACTGCCAATAATCCAGAGGGCAGTCATGGGGATGGTTCCCATGGTCGAAGGGCAGCGTAACGATGTGATGATGCACCATGTCTGCGCAATGGCTCGCGGTGAAAGTACCGCGCATCAAGTTGCTGAAACCTTGAAAAAACAGGGTGTCGATCTGAGCATAACGCCAGCAAAGGGCGATCCATTATCATTGCTGGTGGATCCGGACATGTCTCACCGGGCGACCGCATGCGCAGCCTACATTGCAACTTCGCCAATGGTGCTGCCAAGAACCAGCGATTTCATGGTTGAAACGGTTAACGAACAAACGCGGGAAAGACACCCGAGAACGATGCATATAGACCCACAAAAACTGAACACCTACCTACGGGTACAATTGGCAATCGCCAAGTCCGATGCAGACGTATTTGCCCTTATTGCAAGTCAATTGGCACAGACCCCAGGCTTGACCCTGGATCAATACAACCAGCGTGCCAAAAGCCTGTTTACAATCATTGCCCCCGGGTACTTGCAGCGGGTCAAGGAGTTATATACCAACGCCAAGAATGATCAGTATACGTTGAAGGAATACTCTGACACCGGTTTCAAGTTTACCTCCAGCAGCGGACATTCATTTGAGTACGACTACAACGGTTTGAACCTGAGCTACAACCATATTCCCTGGTATGGAGCTGGCCAGTTGCTGAGTAAAACCTACTGGCTGGACGTGGCGTACTTTGATCCGGCATTGGTAGCAACGTTAAAAACGTTGCCGGGCACAACCACAGCAGTCAAACCTTGAGCGCATCTGCAACCTTAGTCCTCTGTGGGAGCAAAGTAGCTCCCACAGTTCAGACTAACAACATTACGCCTGTTAGTGCCTGGCCATTTCCTGCAACAGACGACCATCTCCGGCGAAAAACCCCCGTCATTTGCAACCCCACCCGCATCCCCCTCACCTGGCAGGCTGGCAGGCTGATCGCTGGCAAATCTGTGAGGTTCCAGCCGTGGTGTGACTGAGTACCGCGGGCGCACAACGATGTCCTTCTCACCCACCCACACCTCGCGAACATCAATCGCCATGGCGGTGCTCGGCACGCCGGGCAAAGCCAGCAAGTCAAAACCTTTGAACAAGCTCGCCATCTTGGCCACATGGCCTGGCATGAAAGGGGCATCGCGCTCTGACTGCCAGGCGAGCCCCGAGGGTGCTCGTTGCAACCGTTAAAAACACGCCATTGCTGAAAAAACGCAACCCGCAGAAAAGACATTGTGTTGTTTCGAAAACAAATGTTATGTTGCTAACAGAAGGCGAGAAAATGACACGCCGATAACAATCACATGCTTGGCGTGCTCCTA
This sequence comes from Pseudomonas sp. FSL R10-1339, assembly GCF_009600545.1. NCBI lineage: Bacteria > Pseudomonadati > Pseudomonadota > Gammaproteobacteria > Pseudomonadales > Pseudomonadaceae > Pseudomonas > Pseudomonas sp. FSL R10-1339. The sequence continues at coordinate 4,224 of NZ_WIVQ01000093.1, forward strand.
TGTCCCCGGAAAAGAACAGTTTTCTTCAGTTGCTGGAACATGAGTTCTCCAACCTGACCCCCACCGGCAAGCGCATCGCCAGTTACTTGCTGGGCAATCCGCAGCAGTTGCCGTTCGAGTCTGCCGACAGCATTGCCCAGCAGGCCAGCACCAGCGGCATTTCCGTAGGCCGGTTCTTGCGCTCGCTGGGTTATCAGAACCTCGATGAGGTCAAGCAGAGCCTGCGCGGTGACGCACCCGGCTCCTGGCTGATCACCGACCGCATCGGCGCCTTTCGCGCCGAAAACACCAACGACGATGCCCTCGAACGCTCCATGCACCGCGAAGTCGAGGCCATCCAGCAGGTTTACAGCCTGGCGCGCAGCGACGCTTTTGCCGGTATCGTGCAGCGCATTCATCAAGCCGATGCGGTGTTTATCCTCGGCATCCAGTCCACCCGCGGGATTCTCACCGCGTTTCACAGCCACCTCGAATACATCCGCCCCAAGGTCTATTACGTTGACGGCCTTTCCGGCATCTATGCCGAAACCCTGAACTCCGGCTTTGCCAACCCCTACGCGATCATTGCCGATTTTCGCGCCTATTCCAGCGTCACCCAGACCTTCTGTGACGCCGCTATCGACAACGATTTACCGCTGGCCCTGATCACCGATCTGCAGTGCCCCTGGGCCCGTGACTACCCGACCCTGGATCTGTTGCAGATCAAGACCGATGTTGGCCAGTTCTGGGATTCACCGGCCCCCCTGGCGTGCCTGCTTAACCTGTTGGTGTCGGCCGTCGCGGAAAAATACGGCGAGCATCTGGATGCACGCCTGGCCAAAAACCGTCAGTTGCAAAAAGCTTTCGGCCAGTTCGAAGGCTGAGCCCCTCGCCCAAAACAAAACAGCACTGGAGTGTTTGTGTGAACCAAAGCGTTGCAAGCCCGAGCCCGCTCGTTGATATCGATGCCGAGCAGTACCAGGTACAGATCGAGATGATCTATGCCACCGCCGACAACCTGGCCGGCAAAGTGATCTACCCCAACGCCCGCTGCCAGCTGCATCGCGATGCCGCCCAGTGCTTGCGCAAGGCCGTCGAGCTGGCCAGCCTGGCGGGTTTTACCCTGCGTATCTATGACGCCTACCGACCGCCCTATGCACAGTTTTTGTTATGGGAAGCCCTGCCCAATGGCGACTACGTGCGCGACCCGCACCTGGGCTCCCATCACAGCCGCGGCGTCGCCGTGGACCTGACCCTGGTGGACAGCGACGGCCAGCCGCTGGACATGGGCACCGCCTTTGACGCGATGCAAGACCAGTCCCATCAGTTCTACCCCGACCTGCCGGTCAACGTGCAGCGCAATCGCCTGCTGCTGCTGGGCATCATGCTGATCGCCGGGTTCCACGCAATTGCCACTGAGTGGTGGCATTACGAGTTGCCCAACGCCGACGACTACCCCCTGATCAACGAATGATACGGCCCACGAAACCACAGAGTTTCGAGGCCAGCGCCACTGTTTGAAGACAACAAGAAAACGCTGCACACCTGCTTGACCTGCTACTGCCCGGTTATAGATTCCAAAAATAAACCTACTTCCAGACATCAAATGTTGAAGGAAACCGGCATGACCCTCACTGATACCGTGACCCGCACCACCGCTTCACGTACCCGCTCACTGCTGCCTGGCCTGCTCTGCGCCGCCCTGAGCCTAGGGGCCTGGCAAGCCGCAACCGCGGCCACCGCTCAGGACACGCTGATTATCGGCAAGCCTGCCGACCCGCAGACCCTGGACCCGGCCGTGACCTTCGACAACAACGACTGGACCATCACCTACCCGTCGTACCAGCGACTGGTGGGCTACAAGACCGACGGCGAAAAAAGCAGCACCGAAGTCCAGGGTGACCTGGCCGAGAGCTGGACTGTGTCGCCGGACAACCTGGTCTGGGAGTTCAAGCTCAAAACCGGCAACAAGTTCGATGACGGCACCGAAGTCGACGCCAACGCCGTCAAGTTTTCCTTCGATCGCCTGATGACCCTCAAGCAAGGGCCGTCGGGTGCATTCCCGGAAGACATGGTGGTCGCAGTAGTTGATCCGCAAACCGTCCGCTTTACCCTCAAAACCCCGTTCGCACCGTTCCTGTTTACCCTGGCCCACAATGGCGCGTCCATCGTCAACCCGCTGGTGGCCAACAAGGGCGCTGAAGCCAACGCCTGGCTCTCCAGCCATACCGCAGGCTCGGGCCCATACCGCCTGGCCAGCTGGCAGAAAGGCCAGTCCCTGACCATGGAACCCAACCCCCACTACGCCGGGGCCAAGCCGGCGTTGAAAACCGTGGTACTGAAAATCATCGCCGAGCCTTCGGTACGCCGCCTGCAACTGGAGCGCGGTGACCTGGACATCATCGAAGACATGCCTGAAGACCAGCTCGGTTCACTGGCCAGCAAACCAGGCGTGGTGGTCAAGGAATACCCGTCGCTGCGGGTCACCTACCTGTACCTGAACAACAAGCAGGGCCCGTTGACCAACGTCGATGCGCGCCGGGCCATCACCGAGGCCGTGGACTACAACGGTATCGTCAAGGGTATTCTCAAGGGCAAGGCCGAATTGCTCAACGGGCCGATCCCGGACGGCATGTGGGCCTACGACAGCTCGCTGCCCGCCATGAAACAGGACATGCAGGCCGCCGCCGAGAGCCTGGTCAAAGTGCCGAAGAAAATCACCAACCTGAGCTACATGTACTCGGACAAGGACGCCAACTGGGAACCGATCGGCCTGACCCTGCAAGCCGCGCTGATGCCCCTGGGCATCAACCTCAAGCTGGAAAAGACCGCCAACGCCACCCTGCGCGAACGTGTCGGCCAGGCCGACTATGACATCGCCGTCGGCACCTGGAGCCCGGACTTCGCCGACCCCTACATGTTCATGAACTTCTGGTTCGACTCAAAAATGCAGGGTCTGCAGGGCAACCGCTCGTTCTACAGCAACCCCCAGGTCGACACCCTTATCCGTGAAGCGGCAACCACCAGCGACACGGGCAAGCGCACCGAGCTGTACCAGCAGGCGCAAAAACAAGTGCTCGCCGACAGCGCTTACGTTTACCTCTTTCAAAAGAGCTACACCCTGCCAATGCGTGATTCAGTCAAAGGCTATGTGTTCAATCCCATGCTTGAGCAAGTGTTCAACCTGGGCAGCATGAGCAAGTAAAGCTGCTGCTGCGTGCGCGCCGGCAATGGCGCGCACGGTTGTGGATTTCTGTCGTTAGAGTGACTGAGGTGCCCTATGGCCTTCCTGACGTTGTTGCGCAAGCGCCTGCTTGGCCTGTTACTGGTCGTGTTCGGTGTCTCGCTGATTACCTTTACCATTTCCCACCTGATTCCCGGCGACCCTGCCCGGCTGATCGCCGGTGACCGGGCCAGCGATGCGCTGGTGGCCGGCATCCGTCATCAACTGGGCCTGGATTTGCCGCTGTACCAGCAATACGGCCGTTACGTGCTCGACCTGGTGCAGGGCGACCTGGGCACCTCGATCCGCACCAATCGTCCGGTGCTGGAAGACTTGCAGGCGTTCTTCCCGGCCACCCTGGAACTGGCACTGGTGGCGCTGTTTCTGGCCATCCTGGTCGGCGTGCCGCTGGGTGTGCTGTCGGCGGTCTATCACAATCGTGCCATTGACCAGATCGCCCGCACACTGGCCGTGACCGGCATCTCGACCCCGGCGTTCTGGTTGGGCCTGGGCGCCATCGTGCTGTTTTACGGCCACCTCGGCTGGCTGCCTGGCGGCGGGCGTTTGTCCGAAGGTCTGACGCCACCGTCGACAATTACCGGCTTCTACCTGATTGACGCATTACTGGCGGGTAACTTCAGCCTGTTTGTCGATGCACTCAAGCACCTGATCCTGCCTGCAGCCACCCTGGGCTTTGTGACCCTTGGGGTTATCTCGAGGCAAATTCGTTCTGCCATGCTCGACCAGCTGGGCGAGGACTATATCCGCACCGCCCGCGCCTATGGCTTGTCGAAATGGACCGTGATCCTGCGCCACGCCTTGCCCAACGCACTGATCCCTTCGGTCACGGTGCTCGGGCTGACCCTCGGCGACCTGCTCTACGGTGCAGTCCTGACCGAAACAGTATTTGCCTGGCCGGGCATGGGTGCCTATGTGGTCAAGTCGATCCAGTCCCTGGATTTCCCGGCGGTGATGGGCTTCGCCATTCTGGTGTCGTTTATCTATGTACTGCTGAACATGGCCATCGATCTGCTGTACCGCGTGATCGACCCGCGCATCGGCGAGGTGAATTGAAATGTCCGTGCCTTTGACCGCAATACCGCGCCCGCAATGGCGTGAAAAATTCACTTACCTGACCTGGCAGATCCGCCGCAGCCCGCTGACCATGGCAGGCCTGCTGATCACCCTGATGGTGGTGATGTGCATGATTTTCGCCCCCTGGCTGGCCAGCCATGACCCCAATGCCCTGAACCTTGCCGAGCGCCTGGCGCCGCCTTCCGCCGAGCACTGGTTCGGCACTGATGAAGTGGGCCGCGACCTGTTCAGCCGGGTACTGTACGGCAGCCAGCAATCGGTGGGTGTCGGTCTGTTCGTGGCCTTTGCCTCATGCTTTATCGGCGGCCTGCTGGGCTGTTTTTCCGGTGTAATAGGCGGACGCTTCGATGCCCTTACCATGCGCCTGATGGACATCATGCTGTCGGTGCCGTCGCTGGTGTTGATAATGGCCCTGGCCGCCGCACTGGGCGCCAGCCTGTTCAACGCCATGCTGGCCATCACCCTGGTGCGGATTCCGTCCTATGTTCGCCTGGCCCGCGGCCAGGCCCTTGGCATTCGCCAGATGGGCTACGTGAAAGCCGCCGAAACCTTCGGTGCCCAACGCTGGCACATGGTCCACTGGCATGTGGCGCGCAACGCCATGCCACCCTTGCTGGTGCAACTGAGCTTGGACATCGGTAGCGCCATTCTCATGGCTTCGGCCCTGGGCTTTATCGGCCTGGGCGCGCAACAGCCCACGGCGGAATGGGGCGCGATGGTCGCCACGGGGCGCAATTACATCCTCGACAACTGGTGGTACTCGACCTTTCCGGGGCTGGCGATCCTGATCACCGCCACCGGTTTCAACTTGCTGGGCGATGGCGTGCGCGATCTGCTCGATCCGCGGCAACAGGGGAAATGACCATGACTCACTCGCAACCGGTACTGGCCATCGACAACCTGAGCCTTGAGTTCCCGGCCTACAAGAGCAGCGTCAAGGCGTTGAACGGCGTGTCGCTGCACGTCAACCCCGGCGAGATTGTCGGTGTGGTCGGCGAGTCCGGCTCGGGCAAATCGGTGACCGCCATGCTGAGCATGCGCTTGCTGCCCGAGCGCAGCTATCGCATCACCTCCGGCAGCCTGAGCATGCTCAACCGCGACATGCTCAGCGCCCCTGAAAAGGACCTGCTGAAAATTCGTGGCCGCGATGCGGCGATGATCTTCCAGGAGCCCATGACCGCCCTGAACCCGACCCGCCGCATCGGCCGGCAAATGCTCGATGTCATCATCCACCACCAGAAAATCAGTGCTGCCGCGGCCCATGCCAAGGCTGTCGCCCTGCTGCGCGACATGCATATCGCCAGCCCCGAGCAGGTGCTGGAAAGCTACCCCTTCGAGCTGTCGGGGGGCATGCGCCAGCGGGTGATGATTGCCCTGGCTTTCTCTTGTGAGCCACAACTGCTGATCGCCGACGAACCCACCACTGCGCTGGATGTGACCGTGCAACGCCAGGTGCTGCTGTTGCTGCGCGAAAAGGCCCGACAAAAAGGCACCGCCATTCTCCTGATTACCCATGACATGGCGCTGGTGTCACAGTTCTGCGACCGGGTCTACGTGATGTACACCGGCGCGGTGGTGGAACAGGGGCTCACCGCCGATGTCATGAGCCACCCGCAACACCCTTACACCCGTGGCCTGCTCAGCGGCCTGCCGGAGATGGTCGAGCCGGGGCAACCGCTGCTGACCATCCCCGGGCAAGTACCCAACCTGGCACGCCTGCCCACCGGCTGCACGTTCGCCGAACGCTGCGTGCATGCCATGCCGGTGTGCGGTGAACGCCCGGTGCTCACCGCCATCAACCGTGACGAACAACGCAAAACCGCGTGCTGGTTGCCGCAACAGGAGCTTTCGCAATGAACAGCGCACTGATCTACCCCGTCAAGCAGAGCGGCCCCGAGATTCTGAAACTTGCCGATGTGCGCGTGCGCTTCCCTGTCAGCAACGACTGGCTGGGACGTCCCCGGGGCTATGCCCACGCACTCAATGGCATCGACTTGCAGGTACGGGCCGGTGAAACCCTGGGCATCGTCGGCGAGTCGGGTTGCGGTAAAAGCACCCTGGCACAATTGCTCATGGGCCTGCTCAAACCCAGCAGCGGCGAACTGAGCTGGGCCAACGGCAGCAAGGGCGAAGGCAGCAGCAACGTGCAGATCGTGTTCCAGGACCCGCAATCGTCGCTCAACCCGCGCCTGCCGATCTGGCGCATCATCACCGAACCGCTGTACGCCCGCGGCATGCGCTCGCGCGAACAAATGCGCAGCATTGCCGCCAAAGTGGCGGCTCAAGTGGGCATTCGTCCGGAATATCTGGACCGTTTCGCCCACCAGTTTTCCGGCGGGCAACGTCAGCGCATCGCAATTGCCCGGGCACTGTCATCAGACCCGGACATTATCGTTCTCGATGAGCCAACATCTGCACTGGATATCTCGGTGCAGGCGCAAATCCTCAACCTGCTGGCCGAACTGCAGCAGGCGCGCAACCTCACCTACATACTGATTTCCCATAACGTATCGGTGGTACGCCATATGGCCGACCGCGTGGCGGTGATGTATCTGGGGCAAATCGTCGAACTGGGCAACGCCGCCCAGGTGCTCGATCAACCGCTCCATCCCTATACGCGCCTGTTGTTTGAAGCGGTACCGCGCCTGGGTGTGCCCTTGCTGGCCGAGCAGGTAGCGGCGCCCACCGAACTGCCGGGCAACCGCAAACTGCCCGAAGGCTGTTTCTTTCTCGAGCGTTGCAGCGCCAGCCGTGAAGGCTGCAAGCAACCACAGGTGATGCGCGGCGGCGAGCACCAGCGGGTGCGGTGTCACGTTATGGGCTGAAAGCGCTTTGCGGGCAGGCTCGCCGAACCGGCATGGATGCCGGTAGCGCCGGATATAGACCCGGTATCCGGCTTGGCCACAACTCAAACCAGCCGTTGTATCTGCTTATGCCGCCACACGAGTCGGTAATAAGCCGTCTGTAGCACCAGCATGGCCACATAGGTCACCGGGAACGCCATCCATACGCCTTGCAGGCCAAAGTGCGCATCCAGCATATAAGCCGCTGGCAGCTCGATGCACAGCACGCAAAAAATCGTGATCGCCATCGGCACCAGCACCACGCCACTGGCCCGCATGATCCCGCCGATCACTGCCTGGAAGCCAAACACCAGCACGCTCCACAGCATGATATGCAGCAAGTGCTCAGCCCGTACCCGCGCCTCGACATCGGTGATGAACAGGCCCAGCAACCAGTGCGACAGCACATAACCGAGCACCACCAGGGCACCGGTCAGGCACAGATTGATCAGCAAACCAGTGCGCAGGATCGGCCCGATACGCTCGATGCGTCCGGCACCAATGGCCTGGGCCCCGAGGATCGAGGCGGTAATGGCAATCGACAGCGCCGGAAACTGCACATAATTGACGATCTGGGTCACTGCGCCATAGGCCGCCGTAGCCTGGGAGCCGTGACTGTTGACCAGCGCCAGAATCACCAGTTCGGACAGCGACAGCACCACCATCTGCACCCCGGTTGGCAAGCCGATGCGCAGCACCTTGCCCAGGATCTCGCGGTTCAGGCGCAGCGCGGCCCACAGTTCACGGTCAGGCGCCATCACATGTTTTTTATGACGCAAGCGCAGGACCAAAAACAGCATGGCCAGTACGTTACCCACCAGCCCTGCATAGGCCGCACTTTGAATGCCCAAAGTTGGCAAACCGCCCCAGCCCAGGATCAGCGCAGGGGTCAGCAGCAACCCCACCACCGTGGAGACCATCAGCGCCAGCAACGGCGAAACCGTATCGCTGACCCCACGCAAAATCTGGGTAAAGAGGATAAAGACCAGCAGCAACGGCATGATCAGCATCATCACCCGGGCATAGCCGACGGCCTCTTCCAGCACGTCAACCGGGGTGCCCAACGCCAGCAGGGCCGGGCGCGCCAGCAGGCTGCCCAGCACCGCGGCAACCAGGCCGATCACCGCGCCAAGGGTCAGGGTTGCCCCGGTGATCTGCTTGACCAGTGCGGTTTCCCGCGCGCCCCAGGCCTGTCCGATCAGCACCGAGGCACCGGCGCCCAGACCGATGACCAGGGCGATAAAGAAAAACACGATGGGAAACATCCCCGACACCGCAGCCAAGGCCTGGGTGCCCAGCAACTGGCCAACGTAAATCCCGTTGAGGGTGCCGGAAAAGCTCTGCAGGAAATTGGACAGGACCATCGGCGCCAGGAAGATCAGGTAGATCTGCCATAGCGGCCGTTGTGAAGGGGTTTGCATGGAAAGTGAGTCCCGGAAAATAACGACGTGGGGTTATACCGCATATGTAACTTAATATTGAAGCCAATCCGCCCTCCTCCAAAGCCCCGGGCAATGGCCTTAGATCTGACTTTTCTAACAGCTGGCTGAACATGAAGAAATATTAAGAAACGTTTCAGCTTTTTCGAGGCAAAATGTGCTCACCGATAAAAAAGACCATCAGGTGGCGGTATGACCCGTATTTTGACCATTGAAGACGATGCCGTAACGGCGAAAGAAATCGTGGCGGAACTGACCAGCCACGGCCTGGAGGTCGATTGGGTCGCCAATGGCCGTGAAGGTCTGGTGCGCGCAGTCAGTGGCGACTACGACCTGATCACCCTCGACCGCATGCTTCCCGAACTGGACGGCCTGGCGATTGTCACCACCTTGCGCACCATTGGCGTGAGCACACCGATCCTGATGATCAGCGCCCTTTCCGATGTCGATGAGCGCGTGCGCGGCCTGCGGGCCGGGGGCGATGACTACCTGACCAAACCCTTTGCCAGCGATGAGATGGCGGCCCGCGTGGAAGTACTGCTGCGGCGCAAAAGCCCGGCCGACAAATACGAAACCTCGCTGCGCGTCTCCGACCTGGAGCTCAACCTGATTACCCGCGAAGCCAGCCGCAGCGAACAACAACTGAGCCTGCTGCCCACCGAGTACAAGTTGCTGGAATTCCTGATGCGCAACACCGGGCAGATCCTCTCGCGCATGATGATTTTCGAGGAAGTCTGGGGCTATCACTTCGACCCGGGCACCAACCTGATCGATGTGCACATCGGTCGTCTGCGCAAAAAAATCGATCCGCCGGGCCAGGTGCCTCTGATTCGCACTGTTCGAGGCTCGGGTTATGTCATTGCCGAACCCCTCTAAGGGCTGGCGTTCTTCCAGCAGCCGGCTGCTGGCGCTGTACAGTTTTCTGTTTGTGGCCTGGAGCTGCATCCTGATGGGAGTGCTGTATTACGAAGTCTCGGACTACCTGGGCAACCTGGCCAGACACTCCCTGATGCAGCGCCAACACCTGTTTGCTCGCTTTGAGGGTGAGCAACTCGACGAAGCGCTGGCCACCAGCATGACGTTCGATTTGCGTACAGTGGATGCCTATGGCCTGTTCGATGCGCAACACAGGCCGTTGAGCGGCCCGATCCAGACCATCCCTGCCGGGTTGCCACTGGACGGGCAGATCCATGCCTTGAGCACCTGCATTGACTCCGACGACCCCAATCTACCGCAAGACAGCTGCGATGCCGTAGCCACGCACACCAATGACGGGCGCTGGCTGGTGCTGGTGCGCGATAACGGCTCATTGTTTGCCGTAACGCGGATTATTCTGCATGCGCTGTTCTGGGGTGTGTCGCTGACCATCATCCCCGGTATTGCCGGCTGGCATTTGTTGCGCCGCCGCCCGCTGCAGCGCATCCGGTCGATTCAGGCCAGTGCCGAAGCAATTGTCGCAGGCGACCTGACCTACCGTCTGCCGCTGTCCAACCGCCGTGACGAACTGGACATGCTGGCCGCCATCGTCAACGCCATGCTCGATCGCATCGAACTGCTGATGCACGAGGTCAAGGGTGTGTGCGACAACATTGCCCACGATTTGCGCACCCCGCTCACCCGCTTGCGCGCCCAGCTGTACCGGATGCGCCAGCAAGCCGTCGAGGGCTCGGCCGAGGCGTTGCAGCTGGACGAAGTGATCGGCGAAACCGACACCCTGATGGCACGCTTTCGCGGTTTGTTGCGCATCTCGGAACTGGAAGATCATCAGCGTCGTTCCGGTTTCCTGCAACTCGACCCGTTGCCTCTGTTGCAGGAGCTGTACGATTTTTACCTGCCGCTGGCTGAAGAGGGTCAGGTGACGTTGACGCTCGAAACGCCAGCGGCCTTGCCTGCCCTCACGGGCGATCGGGCCTTGTTGTTCGAAGCCCTGTCCAACCTGCTGAGCAATTCGATCAAGTTCACCCCGCCCGGCGGTGAGGTGATCCTGCGGGCGACCGACGACAATGGCAGCCCGCTCATCGAAGTGCTCGATACCGGCCCCGGCATCCCCGAGGCCGAACGGGTGGCGGTGTTCCAGCGCTTTTACCGGGTTGATGACAAGCACAGCGGCTTTGGCCTTGGCCTGTCCATCGTCGCCGCCATCGTCAACCTGCACGGCTTCAGCCTGGAGGTGAACAACCGCGAGAGCGGCGGCGCCCGGCTGACCCTGCATTGTCGCCAGAGCCTGATCAATCCCGGCTGACCGCGTTGCCTTTAATCGCGGGCAAGCCCGCTCCCACATGGACGATGCAGATCCTGTGGGAGCGGGCTTGCCCGCGATTGGGGGGCACCACGGTGCTCCCGCAAAAACAATCCTCTGGCTCGATAGACACAACTTGGCACACTTTTTTCTTGTTATTTGCCGTTCGCAGTTTTTTCTCTGGAATCACAGCTTCCAGGGGGTGTAACCGCACCAGTTGCGAACAAGGGCGGTATAGCCGTCCATATTCAGTGCAAAGACCGACCAAAAGTCGCGTCAATGACCCGCTGTCATAAGGAATAACAACGATGTCTGATGTGTGCACGCCAACCCTCTCCCTGCATTCCCCCTATTTTTGTGCCTTGCGCCTGCGCGGCCAGAACGCCTGTCCAGGCACTGACACTTAGTCTGCCCAGCCTCTGAAGCCCCGCCTTGTGCATACGGGCGACGGATAGCCACCTCCTGTTTTTCTGCGTACCCCCTGCTTGGCCGCCCTTTAAGCAAGTGCGGCAGAAGCGGCTCTTTTGGCATTGTTTACAAGACAGGTATGTCATGTCCGAATTTGACGCTATAACCGTTCCTCCCAATCGGCCGTGGGCCCTGGTATGGCATTACATCCGCCTGTATCCGCGCTGGTATTGGGGTATTACGCTGCTGCAAGTCGGCGCGGCGATGGCTGCCACGTTGATGCCCTACGCCATTGGCCGCATCACCGGCGCGGTCAGTGAAGGCGCCTGGCAACAAGGCGACCTGTTGCAGGCCAGCCTGCCCGCCCTGGGCCTGCTGTTCGCCCTGGCAGTGGTGCAATTGCTCTGTGCCAGGGGTGCCACGCTGTGCATGATCATGGTCAGGCCCCTGCAGAAAATTCGTATCGTGCGCGACATGTTTGCCTATCTGCAGCGTCACTCGGCCCGTTATTTCGGTGAACACTTTGCCGGTAGCCTGGCCCACCGGATCAATGAAGGCACCATCGGCCTGCTGGAAATCACCTGGCTGCTGATCGTGGAAATGCTGCCGATTGTCGCGGTGCTGGTCACCAGCCTGGTCATGCTGACCCTGGCTTCGCCCTGGTTGGGCCTGGGCCTGCTGGTCTGGGTAGCGGCGTACACCTGGCTGGCGTATCGGTTGTCGCTCAAGGCACAAAAACTCGCCGCCAGGCATGCCAGCGCGCGCAGCCTGACCACCGGCAAGATTGTCGATGCGGTGGGCAACCTCAACAGCATCCGTCTGTTCGCCCGTCAGGATTACGAACTCAACTACCTGAAACGCTACCAGATCGAGGAAAAACAGGCCGGACAACGCTCCTTCTTCTATCAGGAAAAGGTCCGCATGCTGCAGGACAGCCTGGCCATTGTGTTGCGGGTGGGGCTGGTGGCCCTGGCGCTGTACTTGTGGCATCTGGGCAAGATCGATGTGGGCCAGTTTGTCATGGTGGCCACCCTGGGCCTGATGATCGTGGCGCAATGCAGCTTTTTGAGCATGCAGTTCATGCATTTTTTCGAGTGCATCGGCAATATCGAGAGCAGTATCGATACCCTGCTGCAACCCCATGAAATGCCCGATCAGCACAGCGCCCAACCCGTCAATATCGAGAAAGGCGCCATCCGCTTTCGCGATGTCAACTTCGGCTATAGCCCCGACAGGCCGATCTTCAAGCACTTCAACCTGGATATTCGGGCCGGGCAACGGGTGGGTATTGTCGGTTTGTCCGGCTCGGGCAAATCAACGTTGCTAAGTTTGCTGTTGCGTTCGTACGATCCCCAGGGTGGCAAAATTGAAGTGGACGGCATCGATATACAGGCCATGACCCAGCAGTCGCTGCACACCCATATCGGCTTGATCCCCCAGGAGCCCGGACTGTTTCATCGATCCTTGCGCGAGAATATCGGCTATGGCGATGTGCATGCCGGTGACGCACAAATTATCCTGGCCGCCAAGCGCGCCCATGCCCATGAGTTCATTCTGCAAATGCCCGAAGGGTATGACGCCCTGGTCGGTGAGCGCGGGGTCAAGTTGTCCGGTGGTCAGCGCCAGCGTATCGCTATTGCCCGGGCACTGTTAAAGAACGCGCCCATCCTGATACTGGACGAAGCCACCGCCAGTCTTGATTCAGAAACCGAAAGTCTGATTCAGAACAGCCTCGACGACATCATGTCGGACAAAACCGTACTGGTAGTAGCTCATCGCCTTTCAACTATCGCCCATCTCGATCGCATTGTTGTATTGGACAAAGGGCAGATTGCCGAAGATGGCACTCACCACCAACTACTGGAACGTAAAGGCCTGTACTACCGACTTTGGCAACATCAGTCCGATGGATTGTTGAGTGAACAAGATGAACTGAAAGATGACTTGCCAGTCACGGAAAAAGCGTAACAGCCCCTCCCCCCATATTATTCAGTTGCTTTTCCGCAACACTAACTGCCTGGTACGTTTTACGTTATTACTTGATGATAGTTGCCTATAAGCACCTGCCCACCGACATTCGGCTGGCCGGTGCTTTTTTATTTGCCATCGGTAACATCGAGGGGGTGCGCTCCCTGATGGCACACACTTCCCAGCCTGCCAGCCATAGGACCAGACAACTGCACTGTTAGTTGGCAGTCACTGTTCACGTTGGTGCACTCTTTTATTACACCCGCCTGCGATTGCCTGATTGTCAGACAATAGCGCCGTATCATTCATTCAACTAAGCCCCTTACTTTGTGCGACGCCTTAGTTCATGCCCCGTCATTATCCCTTGCACTATTACTCTGGATGAAACCTGTCACACCCATATTAAATAAACCGCCATCACCCTACATTTCCTGCGCTGTTGGCATAGCTGTTGCCTTACCTAACTTAACGGAACTTTACAAACCTCCAGACACCGTACCTCTTGATTCAACACAAGGAATACACATGACATTCTTGCCCTCCCGCTTTTGACACACCGTAATAAGTGTTTTCCTGCACTTATTACACAACCGTTAAACAAACAGTTCTCGTCCCTGCGTGCAAGGGCGAACGGAGCCTTATTGCCCTTCATTTAGTCGAGGGACTTTTATGAGTGACGAGGTAAAGAATAAAACGCGGTCTGCCCCGCTGCTCGACGCCGAACGAGTACAGCAGTGGACCCATATTCCCCATGTAGCCAACACCTCGACACCCGCAGGCCTGGTTACATCGCGGGCGTTGTTGCTGGTGGGCCTGGTTGCCCTGCTGCACGCAGGCGCCTGGTGGGTCATGCAGCAGGCCAAGGCCGAGCCCGTGGTCACGCCGCCCGAAATTCCGGAAATGACCGTCGAACTGACCAGCCCGGCACCACCGGCGCCACCCGTGGAAGAGCCGCCACCACCGCCGCCCGAACCCGAACCGCCGGTTGAGGATGAAGACGCGGTCAAGGAGC
>NZ_WIVQ01000094.1:0-18345 GCF_009600545.1 Pseudomonas sp. FSL R10-1339
AATTTAATGGCGGGCTAACGCCGGCTCAGGCCGAGAAAAAACTTAACGTCGTGTCCGGGATGAGTTGACCACTACAGACACCGGTTGAGGTGATCATCTCAAAGATGTGCTGACGCGGCTGCACATGAGTCACCCGTGCCATCTGGCCACTCCAATGAGTCCCTAGAAGTGTGGCGCGCAATCAAGGCCCTGTATCGATTCTGATCAAAGCTGCGTTCTCGCCATTTTATCCTGTTCCCAATGGGTGATATCCGAAATTTCGTCAACGCCGTCAGACCCAAGCATCAAGGTTTGGCGCGGAAAAATGTCCATCAGATTCGGTATTCGAGCAAAGTCTTGCACGGTCTCTGCCCACTCGTAATTTTCCTCGAATGGGTAGTAATTGACTCCGTGCACGAATATGCCGAGCACGGTGGTTTCTGACGCATCGTATGCCGAGATGTTGTCGATATTTTTCCCCCGCCGCAGCTCTTCAATCTGGATACCATCACAGGTCTCGTACCAGACATGCACTACACCGGCCCGGTCAGGCGGGATCTGATTGACGCCATCATTGACCAAGCTTTTGAAATGCTTGGATCGCGTGGAGAGCGACTCCTCATGGTCGCAGCGCCATTGGGCGGCTACGCATTTGGCCACGCCCTTAACGTACATGTTCAAAATATCGTCGTTGGTACCTGGTCGGATGACCCGGCTAGCAACGGTCGCGATGCTTCGCTTCTCGTTACTATCGATATAGCCGAACACCAGTTTCTCTTGCTGGGGGCTGTGGGGGCGGACAGAGAAATCCCTGTAGTGCCGCTTGAGGTGCATCTTGTCTATGACGTGGATTTGAGCGCTTACCGAACCTTCTCTAACCTTCGTCCCACCTGCCTTAATGGCAAGGTTGACCACCTTGATCACGTCCTCAGTTGTAACCACAGACACCTGGTCATGGAATGTCAGGTCGGCAATGCTCCAAGGGCCAGCTTTGAGCATGTGATGGCTCAACTTTGACCAGATGTCAGCCCAAGCTTGCTCTTCAGTTTGAGAATACTTAGTTTGCTTAATCGAGCGCTTGCACTCTACGTAGAATTCCACGTCTCCAGACTTAACCAGGAGGTCTGGAGATTTTTTCTTCCCATTGGGCCAGGTGATGCTGTTCTCGGGGATGAAGGAAACCTCATACCCATTCTTGATGTAGAAAGAGGCCGTCAGCAGCTCGAACAGCTGGGTTTCAGGGTTGTTGTTGTTCGCTAGCATTTTGTCGAGCACGTCCCCGACATTTGGCACATTGCGCAACTGATCTGCAACGGCACCGATGGCCATGGCGTACGGGTAAATCCTTCTGCTGCTATAAGCAGAATCACTGAGCGGAAAATCGTGCGACAGGTAGGCAGCCAGAATGTACCAGTCAATGTCGTTCTCTACTGGCAGGAAGAGCTGCGGCTCTACCGGCAGTCTGACGTCGAAACTCGAATCTTTCTCTCGAATAAGCTTCACATAGAGAGCTCTGCGCTGAGCCCAAGCTTCGGCTCCGAGCCTATCCACGAGCAGCTTATAAAACGCTTTAATCCTTGCGCGCTCAACCCGACTGACAGCATCCATTGTGGTCTCTCCATATAGGGAGCCTGCCCTAGGCGCGGCTCTGCAGCCTATCTTTTTGCTCTAATGAGGAGATCGGACGAAGACCTGCACCATTTTCACCAGTGAGTCTACTAGCGACTCCAGCATCAAGCGCCGCTTCACTACATCCAGCCCAGAATGCTCGTAAATACCGACCAGACCATAAGCTTTGCCAAAACCCGAGGACGGTAGATGCGTATCTGCCTGCCTGAGCTCATTTATGCCCACGAGCACCTTAGTCATCGCCCTGGCATCATCCTGGTTCACCTCCTGCTGCAACGCTGCTTCCAGATGCTTAACCGAACCGGCCTTCATCTTGGGTGGCGGATCAGCAAGCACTGAGAGTGCGTTCCCGTCCAAAGACTCAACGGTAAGCAACCCGAAGAAAACCACAAGATGGTGACATGCTGCTTAGATGGCAAGCTGCCACAACGCCTATAGCGGAAAGACTCTTTACCGCCGGTGGCCTCACGGTGCTGCGCCAAGGCACAACGTTAACGATCATGACCCAAGCTGGATAAATCACTCAAATGCCGGGACGCAAGATAAGCGATCAAAGGCAGCAACCAGACCAGTAGGTGACGGCACGAATGGGACAAAACCAGGCGAGGAAAAGGCCACAGGGATATCAGTCTTGGCTGCGGCTTGCCCTGATCAATTGAAACGATGTGCATAGCGACAGCATCAAGCCGGGAATTTACGGCGCTCCAGCTTATCCATGTATTTCTGAAGTTTGGAAGGATTGGGTCGTACCTTCGTGTGTTCCTTAATTGCTGCGAGGGACTCTTGAATGATGTAAGAGGTTTCCTCCCACTCCTTGGACGTCACACCAGTAATCTTGCGTCGCAGCGTCCATTTCACCGCCAGCCATTCGTAGTTGACCCAGGCACGTGGCAGCTCCCTTTGCCGGGCCTTCATGAGGCCGTACGTCAACTCGTAGAAGTCAATGAACTGGCTGCCGTAAACGTTGTAAATAAAATCCTCATCGTAAATTCCGTAGCGAATGGCGTTGGCGCATCCTTCGAAGGAATTCAGAATTTTGAAGGCGGCTACCGATACCTCATAAGCTGTAGGCTCCGCCTTGACGTCCTTGTTAACAGGTGTTTCTGAAGCTGCTGGAGTGGAAGGTATCGCAGGCAGCCTTGGCGAAAACCGCCAGAAAATGAAGCTGTTAGTTCCCTCAACTGTGGTTGACTGGTTCATCATGAACGCAAAGTCCGCAGTTGCGCCGAGCTCTGAGCTCGACTGGCTTTCAGGAGTCTCAGGAGTCGCCTGAGCCTGAGGTTGCGCTTTCTCCTTCTCAGCCTTTACAGCAGCCTCAAGACCCTGCATGAAGTCATAGGCCTTTCTCCGATCAACCTTGGAATCATGCGATACCAATTTTTTGCGAACGACCGCAATGACGCTAAAAGCGTCGTTCAACTCACTCCGGATTTTGTCGAAGTCCAGAGCATTTTTTTCACTTGCAGTCTTACGGGTGAAGCCAATGGTCAAGCCGACCAGGCCGATGCTTCCGTAAGCAAACAAAGGCATCAGGAAGAACGACGGATTGACAGTTGCCATGGAGCAATTTTCGCAATTGACTTGCGCGCAAAAAAATGGAGCAAGCGCGCCCAAGAGCAACAAACCACCGAGGCAATAGATGATAGGAAGAAGGTACTTGTATTTGTTGACGAGGTTAAAAATCATTTATTTTTTCCATAAAAAAAGCGCCAATCTCTCGATTGGCGCTTAGTTGCCTCTTGCATGATCTAGATCACATGAATCCCAAATCGATCTCTTTGGCAATCAATTTAAGTTGTGGCTTCATAATGCATTCCTCAGGGGATGAAGGGGCAGCTAAGCGCTATGTGCTTCCTGCACCTTGATTCTCACACCATTCAGTATCGAAATGCAATCAAATCCTAGCTTGGGATTTGGCGTAAAGCGCAAAATGCTATCAATTCAGATGTTTCGCGTGTGACGTCCACGCGCCATCATAATCAATGCTACAGGTTCACTAAGTGGCCTAATCATAGCACGCCGCCCAAATGATGGCAAAATGCTTTGAGCCATAATAGCCAAATGCCAAGGCTTGATGGCTTTGAGGTGATGGTAATCAAATTTCCATCCTCCAATCAGCCTCATGCTGGATCACTTGGTCGGGAAGTGGCGTTACACGCTGGCGGGCAATGACGCACCTGCCCAGTCTGGACGACCGTGCCGAAAGCGATCGAAAATGATCTGGCTGACCATCGGGGCCGCCGATCTGAAGCATCTGGATGCAGTCATCACGACTCTCTCCCCCGATTTCAAAAAAAATTGCCATTTCTATGACGATCCGTCGAAAAGATGACCAGGCTAAGCAAGCGGGACGCGCAGCAATTTAGGATGGAGACCCGAAGGGCCAAGACCGACCACTCATGGCAGATCGAAAAATCGTTGCTATTGGTGGTCTCAAGGATGCAGGAGTTCTAGGCGCACCGAACTGCTGCATTATTCATAGACGCTCGCCTCCTCGCCTGCAGAGATCCGGTTACAGACCAGAGCATCCCGCTCACTTCTCATTTTTCTGAGGCTGCGCCGGAGTTGGTTGTTCTGACACATGTTCGTGTTGGGGGACGGGCTTGCGTGTTGGGAGCTGCTGGATTTCAGGGGCGATTGCTGAAGCAGGGAGCGCTGCCGAGACTACCGGCGTTGCCGCAGGTGGAGTGGTGTAAACGAAGGCGAAAACGGCAATACCCAGCGCTGCAGCGCCGAGCATCGTCAGACCTTGGCAACTGATCCTGTAAAAGAAGCTCTCAGCCTGCTCAATAGGATCGCCTACCATTTTCTTGTATTCGGATTCCGAGAGGAAGCGATACAGTTTCGACTGCCAATCTTGGCGTAACTGACGCTGAATGTTAATGAATTTACGACCCGACATCACGTTCAGCGATGTGTAGCCGAACGCAACCGCCATCACGAGTGAAATAAGGTATGGGTTGATCTGCAGAGTTAGTCGCGCAGCGATCAAGCCCAAGCCCACAGTCAGCGCTGTCGAAATCGCTGCGATCGCTTGACGGGTCGCATCTGTCGCTTTGGAAGTTTCTTCAGTGACGGCCTTGCGTAGGTCTCCTAAAGATTTGAGTGTATCCTTGGTGATCTCAGAGACCGCCATCTGATATGCGATCTTTCCGCAATCCAGCGCAGCAGCAAGGTTCTCTCTGAAATACTGAAGTGCCTCTCCATCCGCTCTACCCGATCGAGCGATTTCAGCGGATAGCAGGATATGCTTAACTTCGGCTTCACGAGCATTGTCGAACACCCAAACTGCGGCATCCTGTACGACCTTGAAGTCATTCAGCGTGATCTGCGCGGCGCTATTGACCGCTTCCGAGAGAGTGAGATTAAGCTTGGGTGGCCCTTTAAAACTGAGCTTGCTCCCGGTCGCATCGATCTCATTCGCGAAACAACGGCTCAGGGCGTCAAAAGCCTTGGTTGCCCAGAAAATATGCAGCGGATCAGCTTCATCGAGCTCATGACCATCTGCAAGCAACCAGGGGCGAATATCCTCGGGGACGGTGCGGACGTCGGCGGACTCTTTCACCAAAAGCCGGGGCGACTTCGTCGCTTGCGATTCGACGTAGGATTGCTCCGCGCCCCAATCGGCATACGTACGAGAACGAGTATTGAAGGGCTTCTGCAGACCTAGGATGTACCATCGTGATGCGGAATGACCGTTGTCGAGGAAAGCCTTGAACCCTGCCTCTGTGGCTATGTACAACGCCGCAGTCTGATCGTGCTGCTCTGGTAGCGGTTTTAAGAGCTCCGCACGAAATGGCCCGAAAGCCTCATCCCCCTCTTCAACCTCGGTTTCGCCACCGGCGCTGTCGTACGTGGTGATCGACCAGGCGGCAGAGGCTACTTGAATGATCGACCGAGCAGCGTCAGCAGACAGGTTAGACACGATAAGGGCTGCATTACCCTCAGTGATCAGCGCCTGACCTTTACGCGATAGGTCGTTAAGTAGGTTGGCCAGCTTTTGGTGTGACAACGCTGTCCTCCGTGACTCTGTCGGTATCCACGATGATTTGCACCTTGCCCCCCTCCAGCTCCACGACCTTTACGTTCGGGTTTTCAGCCCTGTCGGGGAACAGGATGGTGACGCCTTCGGTGGTAACGATCTTGCGCATGTAGGGCTGCCGGAGGATCTTGCGATCAGGCTTGAAGCTGAGCTCATGCAACTTGCTTTTTCTAACGCGAGTGCGAGTCTCTTTCTCAAGGCGACCGGCAATCTTGTCATCCTCTGGGTGACCTGCAGCCAGCATCACCGCCTCCACGATCGCATCTTCATCGATCAGAGCCCGAGTCCCAAGGTTTGCTTGTGCTTTCTTCAGGGCCTTGGCCACATTTTTGCCAGGAAGGTGCTCGATACAGGCCTGAAGCGCCCCTTTGAGCACCTTACGGGTAAGCTCGCTCAACTCAGTGTCAGATACATCCCTAGTCACCGACAGAAAGTCGGTGAAGTAATCTGCTAGGTCTACGCCATGCTTCGTACGATCAGTGGCCGAAACATTCTTATCAGCAACACCATTAACCACACGGACGAGCGCCGTCTTCTGGATAGCTTTCTTTTCGTCTACCAAAGCGTTCACGATTCGGCGCAGCTTATTACCTGGAGCACCGTCGTTCTGCTCAAGAGCCAGCTTATAGTCGTACTTGATCAGGCTATAGATCTTCACGCTGGGGTCTTTGACAGACAGCTCGAACATCAACAAAACCCCGTCAGCACTACCGACGACGTGTGCCCGATTGAAGCTAGCAGCCAGGCTCTGAGCACCTATCACAAACGACGTGGCCCCGATTGCAATCGCCTCAATTTCATTCCGCGTCGTAGAGACAGCCTTGAACATGAACACTGGCGCAGCAGCCATATCCACAATTTTACCGATAAAGAACGCTTCCTCCTCCAGCGCACGCTCCGGCAGTGCCTCGAAGTTCTTGGTACCCACCACGTGCAGGATCATCCGAGTGATCTTGAGGGAATCTATTTCTTCGTCCGAAAAAAAACTCATGCAATCTCCATGTCGTAGCTCCCTCCTATACGGTAGGAGAAATGGCTCGCCTCGGCAGGTATAAAGGCGGCAATGCCGCATCCGTTGCAGCCTTGCAAAGGCCGACACCATTCCCGAAAACCTGGGATTAGTGATGCAGTGGCCGGAGCATATACGGAAAGACTGGCAAGCTGCCAGCATCATGAATCACGTGTCACTCACCACCTTGATGGGTAATGAACAAGCTGCGGGGCAAACTGGCGGAGAGAATGTGAAGGCCTTCGAAGAGATCAGCTTTCGTAGCAACTGAGGCTACTCGAAAATGATTGAGGTGAGGCGTATGAGCTTTTGCGCTTACAAAAAGCTATCTCAGCACGTACCGTTCGTCGGGAAAAATCCGAACTTTTCTGACTACCGAAAATGTCAACGTTGACACGATTTTCTAGGGCTTAGCGAATATAAAAAATCATCTAACCCATTGACTATAAAGGCTTTTTTGCAAAACAACTCAAAATGTCAATATAGGGCCCAATCGGATAATGATGTCAACGGGGACCGCAGCAATTTCAGTTTTGGCTGGTTGCCCGAGCAAAAAGGCCAATATGGTTCGTGCCTGACACAAGTCGATTTCAAATCCAAAAAGGTCATGCCCCGCCCCTCCATTCGCGGGATGATCGCGCGCACCTACTTTTACATGAGCAAGCAATACAACTTGCGTCTGTCCAGGCAGGACCGCCAGCTTTACGAAGCCTGGAACAAAACCTACCCGGTTCAAGCCTGGGAGCGCCAGCGCAATCAGGCGGTAGCCTGCGTGATGGGCCGTGGCAACGAATTCGTCGGCCCGGTCAACCTCAAAGCCTGCAGTTGAAATCCCCCCTGCCTGCACCCGCCTTGAGCCGTGGTTAAAACTGCGGTTCAAGGTGCTGTCCCTGCCCTTCGACGTTCGCTTTCGGCCAATCATTGTCCGACTGGATTCCGAGGGCGAATGTTGCCGAACCGACAATGCTGAGCTATTACTTTCGGCATGATCAAACAGGTTCGATTCAATAAAAAACAACGGGTGGTAGACGAACTCGTCCACCGTATCGAAAGCGGGCTTCTGGCAGACGGTCACCTGCTGCCGGAAGCAGACCAATTGGCTCAAGAACTGCGTGTCAGCCACAGTACGTTGCGAGCAGCACTGGCCGAACTGGAAAAGCGAAAATACATTGCCAAACGCACCGAGGGCGGCGCCATCGTCACCTACGACGGTATTACGCTCGACCAAAACAACGGCTGGACACAGGCCCTGGCCAACACCGGCGCCCGTATCCACACCGAGCTGCTGCGACTCGAGGCCATAGAGCGTGCGGACCTCCTGCATCGTTTCGGCTTGAGCCAGTTCGTGATCCTTGAGCGCCGCCGTCGCCGCGATGATGGCACTGCGATTTCTCTGGAACGCTCGTTCGTGCCCGCAACAGGTGGCCTGGAAGGTCTGCCACGTATAGGGCTGATTGACGACTCGCTCACCATTACGCTGGCGGCCTATGGCTTTGTCGGTGATCGTGGCGACCAATGGATTGGCGCCGAGCCGCTCGATGAAGAAGACGCACTATTGCTCGGCCGCCCCGCCGGCACGGTTTTTCTCAAAGCCCTGCGCACCACCTACGACCGCCAAGGACGCTTTATGGAAATGGTCGAGAGCTGGCTGGATCCTGTGCACTTTCGCATGTACCACTCATTTGGCACGCCAACATGACGCAGGCGGATCTCGCCCTTGGCGCACTGTACGGCCTGGCCCTGGGTGATGCGCTGGGCATGCCGACCCAATCGTTCAGTCGCGGACAGATCCAGGCCCGCTTCGGGCGCATTACAACCCTTGAGAATGCCCCGGCCGATCAACCCATTGCGCCAAATATGCCCGCGGGCTCAATCACCGACGATACCGAGCAGGCAATACTGGTCGGCCAACTGCTCGTTGAAGGCAAAGGCAATATTGACCCCCACCAGCTTGCCCGGCGCCTGATTAGTTGGGAGTCCGGCATGCGGGCCAAGGGTTCCCAGGACCTTCTGGGGCCATCAACCAAGCGCGCAATCGAGATGATCCTCGCTGGCCACAGCCCCACCGAATCGGGCCGCTACGGCACCACCAACGGCGCGGCCATGCGCATTGCTCCGGTAGGTATCGCCAGCGATATCAACCAGCCGGAACGCTTCATCCATTGTGTGGTTCAGGCGTGCCAGGTGACGCATAACACCAGCCTGGGGATTGCCAGCGCAGCCGCAGTGGCCGCCGTCATCTCCAGCGGCATAAACGGTAAAAAACTTGAGCACGCCCTCAATGCTGGCACTGAAATGGCCTTTATCGCCGAACACCAGGGTCACTGGGTTGCCGGGGGCCGCATCGGCCCGCGTATTCGCTGGGCCAGACAGGCCAGCTGCGAGTGCAACCCCGACAATTTTGGCGACCTGCTCTATGACGTGATTGGCACTTCGGTCGCTTCCCAGGAGTCCGTAGTAGTCGCCTTTGCCCTTGCCCAACGCGTGGCCAGCGCAGGGCTGAACCGTTTCGATGCCCTGTGCATGGCCGCCAGCATCGGTGGCGACACCGACACCATTGCCGCCATCCTCGGTGCCATGCTTGGTGCCTGTGGAGGAATGCAACAGTGGCCCGCGACACTGATCGAACAGATCACAAGGGTCAACGACCTGCATCTGCAGCCTCTGGCACGCGATCTGTTAGCCCTGCGCCTTGCGTAAAAACCTGCCATGGACAGCAACACGACGGGCCTGGCACAAAGTCAGCGCCACACACAGCCTGCGACAACGATAACAAGCGCATCAGGAGCCATACGCCATGACTTCCCCTGACCCCGGGCACAGTGCCGGGCAACTGGAAACACGCGGCATCGAGCCGGTTCCCGAAAACGAGTGCAACGGCAACCCCGGGCAGCTGTTCTGGGTATGGTTTGCTGCCAATATCAGCATCCTCGGCCTGCCACTGGGCGCCACGCTGGTGGCCTTCCATCAACTGGCCATCTGGCAGGTGGTCATCGTCGCCTTGATCGGGGCTGGCGGCTCGTTCGCCCTGGTCGGCGTCATCTCCATCGCCGGTCGACGGGGCCGAGCACCAAGCCTGACCCTATCGCGAGCCATATTCGGCGTACGGGGCAACATAGGTCCTACGCTGGTTTCACTGATTTCCCGTGTCGGCTGGGAAACCGTAAACACCACCACCGCGGCATTTGTGCTGCTGGCCTTGTCTTCAATCCTGTTCAATACCCCCACCGAAGCCAAAAGCGCACCGGTGCTCACCCTGGTGTTTATCGCCCTCTTCACCCTGCTGACCCTTGCGGTTTCCGGCCTGGGCCACGCCACGCTGCTGCTGATCCAGAAGTGGGCAACTTATGTGTTCGGCGCGCTCAACCTGCTGGTCGGCGGTTTTCTGTGCGCCACCATCGACTGGCCAGGCGTCTTCAGCGCCAGCCCGGCACCCGTCAGCGCCGTGATTATCGGGATTGGCATCATGGCCGCGGGCACCGGTATCGGTTGGGCCAACGCCGGGGCTGACATGTCGCGCTACCAAAAATCCAGCGTCAGCGCCGCGCAACTGGTGGCCAGCGCAGCCTGGGGCGCAGGGATTCCACTGGTTCTGCTGATTACTCTGGGGGGGTTGCTGACGGTCGGCAACCACGCGCTGGCATCCGCAACCGACCCCATTGCAGCAATCCGCAGCCTGCTGCCCTCCTGGATGGCGGTTCCCTACCTGGTCAGCGCCTTTGGCGGCCTGTTGCTGTCCAATCATCTGTCCGTCTATTCGGCCGGTCTCACTACCCTGACCCTGGGTGTAAGGATCAAGCGGGTGCAGGCCGTCGTCGTGGATATCGTGGCGATTTTCTGTGGTTCGATTTACTTCATGCTATTTGCCGACAGCTTTTACGGCCCTTTCATCACTTTTATTTCACTCACTGCCATCCCGATTACCGCCTGGGTAGCGATTTTTGTCGTCGACCTGCTGCACCGTCACTGCTACAGCGCCAACGACTTGCTCAACGTCAGCCCCAGCAGCGCCTACTGGTACAGCGGCGGCATCGAATGGCGGGCCTTGAGTGCCTGGGCCGTGGCCCTGCTGCTGGGGTTATGCTTTACCCGGGTTGGCAGCAACGATGCCGACTGGTTTACCGGCCCGCTCGCCGATTCCTGGCTGGGCCACAACGGCCTCGGCTGGGTCGTGACTTTCATCGTGGCTGGCGGCCTGTATGCGCTGCTGGGCGGCGCCAGAGACCGCCGCCTGCCAGCACAGGACAGCGCCCATGCCTAGATTGCTGCACACAGGCCAGGTGATCATCGATCTGGCCATGAGCCTGGACACACTGCCCGCCTCCGGCGGCGACGCGCTGGCCCACAGCGCCAGCTTTCACGCCGGTGGCGGGTTCAACGTAATGGCCGCTGCCCAGCGCAACGGCCTGCAGAGTGTGTACCTGGGGCGTCATGGTCAGGGACAGTTCGGTGACATGGCTCGCCAGGCCATGCACGCCGAGGGCATACACATGACCCTGCCAGTAGACCCGCATAAAGACACCGGGCTGTGCGTCGCACTCACCGAAGCCAGCGCCGAGCGTACTTTTATTTCCTGCATTGGTGCCGAAGGCGGGTTGTCTGCCCACGACCTCGCGCACGTCAGCGTGCAGCCCGACGACCATCTCTATGTCAGCGGTTACAGCCTGCTCCATGTCGGCAAGGCGAGGCCGCTTTTGCAGTGGATACAGGGCCTGGCGCAGAGTGTCCAGGTGACCTTCGATCCCGGCCCGTTACTGACCGATATTGACCCGCAACTGCTCGACGCCCTGCTCCCGCGCCTGAACCTGTGGACCGGCAACACTGCCGAAGCGCTGAGTTTTACCCATGCCCCCACACTGACCGACGCCCTGCCTGCCCTGAGCGCACGCCTGCCCACACACTGCCTTGCGGTTGTGCGCGACGGCCCGCAAGGCTGCTGGATCAGTGACCGCCACGGTCAGCAACACATCGCCGGGTTCAAGGTGCAGTGCATCGACAGCAATGGTGCCGGGGATGCTCATACAGGCGTGCTGATTGCCGTATTGGCGGCCGGGCATCCCGCACCGCAAGCGGCGCAACGGGCCAATGCAGCAGCGGCAATCGCCGTGACCCGTCGGGGGCCTGCCACAGCGCCGGGCGCTGGCGAAATTGATCGTTTATTGGGCGAAAATGGTTTTCATTGATCGAAAAAGAATTCCCCTACATGCAAATACGACTATAGGCCTGCCCACAACAGGACTAAAGACTGTAAAAAACATCTGCAAAAACATGATGAAACGTTAGAAAATATTCAAAATACTGTTTTAACCCTAACCAGGCTCACGGAATGCAACTCCAGCGCCCGATAACTCTTCTAGAGGTCGGGCCATTTGTGCGTGTTTGCAGGGCTGCGTTTCTCCTGAATTGTGAAGATACTCTTGAAACTCATCATTATTGCTGTCTACGTCTTGTCCATCGCCTATGTCCACCTGCGGGGCAAGGTTCGCCATAAGCTCGGGCGTCAACTGACCGATCACTCCTCCTTCCTGGCTCCGATCAACTGCTTTTTGTATCTGTTTTCCAAAGTGCCCGGCCAGCCCTACCTCAAACCTGCCGATTTCCCGGAACTGCAACCCTTGCAGGATCACTGGCAGGAAATCCGTGAAGAAGCGCGAAACCTGATGCAGGCGGGCGAGATCAAGCGTTCCGAGCAACCCAACGATGTCGGCTTCAACTCGTTTTTCAAAAGTGGCTGGAAGCGCTTTTACCTGAAGTGGTATGGCGACAACCACCCTTCGGCGGTCGAACTGTGCCCGCGCACCATTGAGCTGCTCAACAGCATCGGTACGGTCAAGGCCGCCATGTTTGCCGAATTGCCCCCTGGCTCCAAACTGGTGCGTCACCGCGACCCCTACGCCGGATCGCTGCGTTTTCACCTGGGCCTGGACACCCCGAATGATCCAGGCTGCTATATCAACGTTGACGGCCAGAACTACGCCTGGCGTGACGGCGAGGCGGTGATGTTTGACGAAACCTTTATCCATTACGCCGAAAACACTACCGATAAAAATCGCATCATCCTGTTCTGCGATGTCGAGCGTCCGATGCAGTATCGCTGGGCCAGTGCCTTCAATCAGTGGTTCAGCCGCACAGTGATGGCATCCGCCAGTTCGCCTAACGATGCCAGTGACAAAACCGGCGCCCTGAACCGCGCATTTACCCGGTTATACAAGATTCGCCTGCGCGGCAAAGAGCTGAAAAAGCGCAATCGCACGCGTTACTACGTAGAAAAATGGTTGGTGTTCGGCGGGTTGCTGGGTGTGTTTTTGTTGGTCTAGCCTTGTAGCCGCTACGAGGCACGAAGCTGCGAAGGGCTGCGTAGCGGGCCCGCACTTTTAAACTCCTGTGGCCCTTAATGCAGCCTCGCACCTCGTCAGCCGCTACACCACCAGCGGCGGCAAGGTGCCCAGCAATGACACGGCGGCGACTGCCGCCAAGCCAAACAGCCATTCCAATGCAACGCTTCTGCGCAACAGGGTGAAGCGGCCCGCACGACTCATCAGCAGAATGAACAGCGCCAGCAGCAACATCACCCCCACCAGGGTCACCTTGATCAACAGAATCAGGGCGAAGCCTTCAAACAAAGGTGAAGGCCAGAGCGCACCGGTCAGCACGCGGGTATTGATCAGCCCGGTAAGAATAATCCCGGCGACCAACATAAACCCCAGATTGCTGAAGCGCTGCAACACAGCGCCCACGTCCTGACCGACAGGCCGCACAAGGATAAGCTGCAACCCCAACAGACCACCGATCCAGGCCCCCACACACGCCAGATGCACCCACTGGTTAAGCATCAGCAATTGCCCACGCCAGCCATCCAGCATCGCGCCGTGACCCACCGGAGCCAACGTGCCCAACAACAGAAAACCCAGCAACCAGATAAGGTTAAATCCGCTACGGGCATACAAGGCGAGCAACAACAGCACGCAAAACAGCAGATGAAAAGCCCACACCTGGCCGAAAAAGGTACTGCCCAACACCAGCCACAACGTCGCCGGGGCCAGGGTTTCAGGCCAGCTTCCTGCCATCGAGTGGGTGGTCAACAGTAACCAGGCAAGGCCGCTGGCCAGCGCCACCCAGGCCAGCACCCGATTGACCTTAAGCAATTGGCCATCAATGTCGAAGGATGGCCATGCCCCGCGCAACAGAGGCCTGAATGCACAGGCTCCGAAGATCAGCAACACCACACTGAAATGCACAAACCGGCAGATCACCATTGCACTGAGCATCAACTCAGTTGCTCACCGTAAAGCTGTAATCGCCGGCACTTTTGTGGGTATCGACAGACACGGCGTTCCATTTGACGTTATAGCTACCCGCCGGCAACGGCTGTGCCGGTGTCACAATCAGGGTTTTCTTGTTGCCGGGTTCGGTCTTGATGCTGCTCACCGGCACCGGCGCCTGGTCATGGCTGATCACAACCTGGGTAAACGCCTGCTCCACGCCTTCACTGAACACCAGGCGCAGTTCGTTGACGCTGCTCACCGTGCTGTCGGCGGCGGGGGTCGCCTGCTCCAGATGGGCATGGGCAAACGCAGCGCCGGCCCCGGTCATCAGTGTCAGTAACGCAGCAGTATTGAGAACTTTCTTCAAAAAAGCAGCAGCCATTGCACAGTACCTTGAGAGTGAAATACACGGTCATAATACTCGCCTAAACTGATTTGAAGGGCGAGCGCAGACAACACAAACACAACGTCTCCCCCGCAAGGATTCCGGTATGCCCACCCGCCTCAGCTTTATTTGTCATGCCCGCACAGAAGCCCAGCGTCTGGGCCGCTTTGCAGTGGATGAGGCGGCTGACCCGAAAGGCCTGCTGTTGGCCGCCGAATTGAGTGCCAGGCTGAAGAAGCCGGTACGCATACTCTGTGCGCCCGAAACCCGCACATTGCAAACCGCCCTGGCACTGGGTGGTGAGATTGAAATCGTGCCCGCCCTGGGCGACTACGATATCGGCGACTGGCAGGGCCAGCGACTGTCAGACCTGCAACAAAGCATGCCCCAAGCGCTAGCCAACTGGATCAGCAACCCCGATGCCGCGCCCCATGGCGGTGAGTCGATACAGGCCCTGTGCCTGCGGGTCAGCGCCTGGCTCGACGAGTTTCGCGAAGAGGGTCATTTTGCCGTGGTGACTCATCCTTTTGTGATCCGCGCTGCCATATTGCACGCCCTGGCAGCGAGCACTGCCTCCTTCAACCTGATTGACGTAGAGCCACTGGCGTTGGTCGACCTGCGCTTCAACGAGCGCTGGCGCTTGCGGGTGTAATTCACTCCTCCAGCGTCAGCCCGCCAGGAGGCAATGGCAGCGCAGTTTTGTAGCGCACCTGTTTGAGGGCGAAGCTGGAGCGGATATTGGCCACGCCGGGCACCTTGGTCAAAAAGTCCATCATGAAACGCTCCAGCGCCTGAATGCTGGGCACCAGCACCCGGATCAGGTAATCCGGGTCGCCGGCCATCAAGTAGCACTCCATGACTTCATGGCGATCGGATATCGCCGCTTCAAAATGCTGCAGGGCTTCCTCGACCTGTTTTTCCAGGCTCACATGGATAAACACATTGACATGCAGCCCCAGCATATCGGCGTCAAGCAGGGTCACCTGCTCGCGGATCAGGCCGCGCTCTTCCATGGCCTTGACCCGGTTGAAACAGGGCGTCGGCGACAGGTTGACCGATCGCGCAAGGTCCGCATTGGTGATGCGCGCATTCTGCTGAAGGCTATTGAGAATCCCGATATCAGTTCGATCTAGCTTGCGCATGAGACAAAAGCACCTGTTTTTTATGTTTATGCAGAATTCTTATCCTTAAACGCTGCAAAGCACAATGAACTACAGAGAAATATTCTTCGGCGTCAGGAATATGATTGTTGTAGGACAAGATCTTGGTTTTTATCAGACAGATCTTCGACAGTACTACCTAGCTCCCGCGCCTATAAACACGACAAGATCGAGCGTAGAGAAAGCCATGAATGAATATGCACCGCTGCGCCTGCACGTTCCCGAACCGTCCGGCCGCCCAGGCTGCAAGACCGACTTCAGCTACCTGCGCCTGACCGATGCCGGTCTGGTGCGCAAACCCCCGATCGATGTGGAACCTGCCGACACCGCAGACTTGGCCAAAGGCCTGATCCGTGTACTCGACGACAAGGGCCAGGCCCTTGGCCCGTGGGCCGAAGGCGTATCGAGCGAAGTGTTGCGCGAAGGCATGCGCGCCATGCTCAAGACGCGCATTTTCGACACGCGCATGGTGGTCGCCCAGCGCCAGAAAAAAATGTCGTTCTATATGCAAAGCCTGGGCGAAGAAGCCATCGGCAGCGCCCAGGCCCTGGCCTTGAACATCGACGACATGTGCTTCCCCACCTACCGCCAGCAAAGCATCCTGATGGCTCGTGATGTGCCGCTGGTCGACCTGATCTGCCAATTGCTGTCCAACGAACGCGACCCGCTTAAGGGTCGGCAATTGCCGATCATGTACTCGGTGCGCGACTACGGCTTTTTCAGTATTTCCGGCAACCTCGCCACCCAATTCGTACAGGCGGTTGGTTGGGGCATGGCCTCGGCCATCAAGGGCGACACCAAAATCGCCTCGGCCTGGATCGGTGACGGCGCCACCGCCGAATCGGACTTCCACACTGCCCTCACCTTTGCCCACGTTTACCGCGCCCCGGTGATCCTCAACGTGGTCAACAACCAATGGGCCATTTCGACCTTCCAGGCCATTGCCGGTGGCGAGTCCACCACCTTTGCCGGACGCGGCGTGGGCTGCGGCATTGCTTCGCTGCGGGTCGACGGCAACGACTTTATCGCCGTTTACGCCGCCTCGGCCTGGGCCGCAGAGCGCGCGCGCCGCAACCTGGGGCCGACCCTGATCGAATGGGTCACTTATCGTGCTGGCCCGCACTCCACCTCCGACGACCCGTCCAAGTATCGTCCGGCCGATGACTGGAGCCACTTCCCGCTGGGCGATCCGATTCTTCGTCTCAAGCAGCACCTGATTGCCACCGGCAACTGGTCGGAAGAAGAGCACGCAGCCGTCAGTGCCGAGCTGGAAGCGGAAATCATTGGCGCGCAAAAGGAAGCCGAGCGTTTCGGCACCCTGGCAGGCGGGCAGATACCCAGTGCCGCGAGCATGTTCGAAGACGTGTACAAGGAAATGCCCGAGCATTTGCGCCGGCAACGCCAGGAATTGGGGTTATAACCAGATGAACGACAACAATAAAATTCAGATGGAGAACGCCGTGAGTACCAGCACCATGACGATGATCCAGGCCCTGCGCTCGGCCATGGATGTGATGCTCGAGCGCGACGATAACGTGGTGGTGTTTGGCCAGGACGTGGGCTACTTCGGCGGTGTGTTCCGCTGCACCGAAGGCCTGCAGGCCAAGTACGGCAGTTCGCGGGTGTTCGACGCACCGATCTCGGAAAGTGGCATCGTCGGTACCGCCGTGGGCATGGGCGCCTATGGCCTGCGCCCGGTGGCCGAAATCCAGTTTGCCGACTATTTCTACCCGGCGTCCGACCAGATTGTTTCTGAAGCGGCGCGCCTGCGTTACCGCTCTGCCGGCGAGTTTATCGCGCCAATGACCATCCGCATGCCCTGCGGCGGCGGGATTTACGGTGGCCAGACCCACAGCCAGAGCCCCGAGGCCATGTTTACCCAGGTCTGCGGCCTGCGTACCGTGATGCCATCCAACCCCTACGACGCCAAGGGCCTGCTGATTGCCGCCATCGAGAACGATGACCCGGTGATCTTCCTCGAGCCAAAACGCCTGTACAACGGCCCGTTCGACGGCCACCACGACCGTCCGGTAACCCCCTGGATGAAGCACCCGGCCAGCGCCGTGCCCGACGGTTACTACACCGTCCCGCTGGACTGCGCCGCCATTGTGCGGCCCGGTACTGAAGTCACCATCCTGACCTACGGCACCACCGTTTATGTGGCCCAGGCCGCCGCCGAAGAAACCGGCATCGACGCTGAAGTAATCGACTTGCGCAGCCTCTGGCCGCTGGACCTGGACGCCATTGTCACCTCTGTAAAAAAGACCCGCCGTTGCGTTGTTGTTCACGAAGCCACCCGTACCTGCGGGTTTGGCGCCGAGCTGATCGCACTGGTTCAAGAGCACTGCTTCCACTACCTGGAAGCGCCGATCGAGCGCGTAACCGGCTGGGATACCCCCTATCCCCATGCCCAGGAGTGGGCCTATTTCCCCGGCCCGGCGCGAGTGGGTGCTGCACTACAACGGGTTATGGAGGTCTGAATGGGTACGCACGTTATCAAGATGCCGGACATTGGCGAAGGCATTGCGCAAGTAGAACTGGTGGAATGGTTTGTCAAAGTCGGTGACATGGTCAGCGAAGACCAGGTGGTCGCCGATGTGATGACCGACAAGGCCACGGTAGACATCCCCTCCCCCGTGGCCGGCAGGGTCCTGGCCCTGGGTGGCCAGCCTGGCGAAGTCATGGCCGTGGGCAGCGAACTGATCCGCATCGAAGTCGAAGGCGCCGGCAACCTGCGTGAAAGTGCGCAAGCTGGCCCTGCAGCGGAACCTGTGGTCGCCGCAGTAAAAGCCGCCCCTCAAGCTCGCGTAGAAGTAGCCGTGGTGGCCGCCCCACCGATCAAGGCGGCACCGGCACAACGATCGGCGCCTGTGGCC
>NZ_WIVQ01000095.1:0-18311 GCF_009600545.1 Pseudomonas sp. FSL R10-1339
CAACAAGTTTTGCGGCGATGGTCTCATTGGCCTGCGCTATGCGGTGCTTGCGACAATACTTTACGTACAGAGCCTAGTTGGCCGCTTTAAGCTCAGCTAAAATTGATTCGTGCGGTTCGCCCCGCTTCATCGCATCCCAAAGTGCCTGGAGCCTTGACTGATTCTGGATGATCCAAGTTTGGACATCCCTACCGTACTTGGTAGGCATTCTACCAACTAGGCGCTCTCCGTTATCGACCGCGAAACTCGCCGCATGGCGCTCTCTGCCATAGTCAATATGCACATGTGCCCTCGCATGATGATCTGCCTCCATTCTAACTACGAGCCGCTGCAGTTTTTTGATAGCCATCTCGACGAAATCGCCGCCACGGCTAGGCGCCATCAACATGTCAGTGAAGGCCAAGTCGTCTTGCAGCTTTCTAGCCTCTTTCTCCATTTCCATTTAGCGTCTCCATCCGTTTCAGTGGGTAGTGCATTGGGCGGCGCAGAGGATGCCATCAATCGGATCAATCCTCACGTCCAACGCTTCAATGTTAGGGCTGGCTAGCTCTACCTATGGCCAGAAGCCAAAACTCGCCGACAGTGTCCTGCCAGAGCGGCGGCTGGAGTATTCGGAGAAGGGGTAAAGGATCTAGGGTTGTTGGAAATTACCTATTACTGAAATTGCCAATCTTGGCCTTCCCGTCTTTGCTCTAGTGCGGGTCTGCGCCGTGAAAATTTGTTGGCAGCAGCTTAGCTGCTCCCCCGACGGTCACTCTCTTCATAGGCCTCACACAGCGCGTGATGAATGTCGACGCACGGTGAGCTAGTGGTCAAAAACCGATTTCAGCGATTTCGTCTTTTGTGCCATACCTGATTGACCTTATTCGCTGTAAATAACCACAATGCGCTGAGGGCCGGGTAGACCGCAGACCTTTACGTACGGCGCTTAGCGGCATTTAAGCGCACTCAGCGACGATCAAAATTCCTGTACCGCATTGCCCTCCGAAGGCAGGGGTCGTGGGTTCGAATCCCGCTTGGTGCACCATTCTTTTTCCCTTGCTCAAGGGAATCGCGTCAAAACCCTGTAACCAACAGCATTTTGCCTCCCACCGAGAACCCGGTGAGCGATCGCACGCCTGTTTTTTGAGCTTTTCTGCGCAAAACGCAGATCCGGTTAAATTTTCTATGGGCAACTGACGAAAGGCTGGTTACTATACGCGGCGTTTCGCGGAGAGCTGGCCGAGTGGCCGAAGGCGCTCCCCTGCTAAGGGAGTACACCTCAAAAGGGTGTCGGGGGTTCGAATCCCCCGTTCTCCGCCATTATTTGTGGCACCTGAATGCGTTCCCTTGTTCAAGGGAACCGCGTTTCCCCCCCTACCCAATCAAACCCGATGTGCACCTGCGCAAGGTTTTGTCGCGTCCGCAGAAAACTGTGGGAGCGGGCTTGCTCTCGACTCAAGCGGCGCGGTCGTCCTGCCAGACCGCATTGATGCCATCGCGGGCAAGCCACTCCCACAAGACTTGTCGACCGCTATAACTCAATGCTCATCCCAGCAAGAGTCGTTGCGCCATCGGGTTCAATCGTTAATGATACGGCTTCTCATTAACGCCTGAGCCCTGCTCCATGCCCTCGCCTTCACCCTCCAGCCTGCTGGCCAGTTTTCAGGAGCACTACGACGATCTGTTGTCGTTCCTGACCCGGCGCCTGCGTGACCGGCATCGGGCAGCGGATGTGGCGCAGGAAACCTGGATCAAGCTGGCAAAAGTCGACCCCGAGGCGGTCACGGTACTTAATGACCGGCACTTTATTTTCAAGGTGGCGGGCAACCTGGCCATCGATGCCTTGCGCGTGGATCAGCGCCAGACACGCAACCTGAGCGGCGAACCGCCTTCACTGCAAATCGCTGATCCGGGGCTGCCGCCCGAAGGTCTGCTGCTGGCCACCGAGCGCATCGGCATTCTGGATGAGGCGCTGCAACAACTGTCGCCCAATGCCCGCCAGGCGTTACTGCTGAGTCGCATCGACGGCATGACCCAAGCCCAGATCGCCGTCGAACTGGGCGTGTCGCAAAGTATGGTGGCAAAATACATTGGCCAGGCCTTGCGCCACTGCCGTGACTGGCTAAAAGACAACCATGCCTGAGCGTGCCGTGATGCCTTCAACGCCCTCCCCTGACGATCTCGACGATCAGGCCATCGACTGGCAGACCCTGCTGCACTCGGGCGAAGCCAGCGCACGCCAGCGCCTGGACTATCAGCGCTGGCAACAGTTGAGCCCGGCGCACAAAACCGCGGCCCAAGAGGCCGAAGCGCTATGGGCGGATATCGGTCTGACCGCCAGCGCCGAGCAACATCGCGCAAGACCGCGCCGCCGGGCTTATCGCTGGGCCAACGGGCTGGCGGCGGGGTTGCTACTGGCCGTACTCGGGTATGGCGCTACGGACTATGTACCAAGCTGGTCCGACACTCATCACACCGGGGTCGGTCAGCGCCAGCAATGGCTGTTGAGCGATGGCACGCGTGTCACGTTGAACAGCGCCACGGCGTTGTCGGTCGACTTCACGGGCAATCAACGTAGCGTCATCTTGCGCAAGGGCGAAGCCCTGTTCGAGTTGGCCGATGACCCGTCGCGCCCCTTTATCGTCCAGGCCGGGCAAGACCGGGTGGCGGCTAAAAACGGGGCCTTCAGCGTGCGCCGCGATGCAGTTCAGACCCGTGTACTGGTCGCCTCGGGCGCGGTGCAAGTGCAGCACCAGACGCAAACCCTGGAGCTGCAACCCAACCAGCAGGCACTGTATCAACCAGGCCAGGCTGTCGCCGAGCGCCAGCAGGTTGATGCCAATGCCCTCACCGCCTGGCACCGCGGCAAGCTGATCTTCAACCGTAAACCCTTGCAGGACGTACTCGCCGAACTGGAGCGCTATCAATACGGCCGTATCGTGCTGCCCGATGCAACACTCGGCGCCATGCAGATCAGCGGCGTGTTCGACCTCAACGATCCACAGAACCTGCTGCATACCCTGGAACAGCGTTACGGCCTCAACATCACCTACCTGCCCTTTGTGGCGTGGGTGCACTGAAAATAATTTCGCACAGGCACTGCAAGATCCTGTCGGGCATATCGTCGTAGTAAGACCAGGAACGAATCCGTTCCCATTCGCGATATAAAAAACCTCGAACAAGGATCAAAAACGCAATGGTCGAGCACGTCAAGAAGCCGCGTGGCGCACACCTAAACGAACAGCGACTGCGCCAGGTATTCGTAGCCACAGCCTTGCTGGCCAGCCTGGGAGGCCCGCTGCAAGCCAGTGCCCAGACCGCAACTGCGGCCACGCCCGGCACGTCCCAGCACACCCGCCAGGTCAGCGTGGACGTCAGGGCCCAGGACCTCGATCAGGCGCTCACCCAGTTTGCCGATCAAGCCGATTTGCACCTGCTGTTTACCTCAGCCGAAGTCGCCGGCTTGCACAGCCAGGCGCTGCGGGGGGAGATGAGTGTTGAACAGGCCCTGCAATCGCTACTCAAAAACAGCGGTCTGGTCTGGCAATTCAGCGATGCCCGCACCGTCATCTTGGGTAAACCTCAAGCCCCTGCTCAGAGCCTGCAACTCAAGGCCCTGGAAGTCAGCGTCGGCGCCCGTACCAGCACCTCCATCAGTGAAATCCCGGGCACCGTGTGGGTGGTCGACCAGGTGCAGTTGCAGGAGCAACTGGACACTGGTGTCACCCTCAAGGAAGCCATCGGCAAACTGGTGCCGGGGCTCGACCTGGCGCCCGAAGGGCGCAGCAACTACGGCCAGAACATGCGCGGGCGCAACGTGCTGGTGATGATCGACGGCGTCAGCCAGAACAGCTCGCGAGGGCTGTCGCGCCAGTTCGACAGCATCTCGCCGTTCAACGTAGAGCGGATCGAAGTGTTGTCCGGCGCCAGCGCGCTGTACGGTGGTGGCGCCACAGGCGGGATCATCAATATCGTGACCAAAAAGGGCACCCCCGGCCCCGCGCAATTCGAAACAGAGCTGTCCGCCACCAGCGGTTTCAACAACAGCGACGACCTCTCCAGCCGCATTTCACAATCCGTCAGCGGCGGCACTGATCGGGTCTATGGCCGCCTGGGGATTTCCGGTGAACAGAACGAAGCCTTTTACGATGGTAAAGGCGATCAGGTATTTATCGACAACACCCAGACCGACCTGCAATACAACCGCACCCTGGACCTGATGGGCAGCCTGGCAATCAAGCTCGATGACGTACAGGACCTGGACTTGCTGGCCCAGTACTATGATTCGGGGAACAACGGCAGCGTCGGGATTTACTTCCCCAACCTGCACGACAAAGCACCGTCCAATCTCGAAGACGCCGAAATCCGCAGCGGCTACGACACCGACCTGGAGCCGCGTTCCAAGCGCCTGCTGTTCAACGCCAACTATCACCACGCCGACCTGCTGGGCCAGGACTTCTACTTGCAGGGCTCGTACCGCAAGGAAGACAACAATTTCTATCCGTTCCCGTACTACAACGCCGGTAAACCGCAGGGTTCCAAGGGCGTGTACTTCGCCGCTTCGCAGCAGAACTTCGAAGTCACCAGCCTCAAGGCGCTGTTTGCCAAACAATGGGACAGCCTGAAGCTGACCTATGGCGTAGACCTCGACCGCGAGCGCTTCAATGCCGAACAAAGCGTGTTCGATTCGGCTATCTCTTCCGAAAGCGGCGGCCTGGACCTGGTCACCCAAAGCAAGTCCCCGCGCTACCCAAGTTACCGGGTTGATGGGCATTCGGCCTACGCCCAGCTTGACTGGAAACTTACCGATGCCCTGACCCTGTCTGGCGGCGCGCGGCGCCAGCAAATGGACGTCGATGTCGGTGTGTTCAAGGGCATTGCCGGTGGCAGCAACGACTACGCGGTCAACCTGTTCAACCTGGGCGCCATTTATGACTTCAAGAATGGCCATCAAACCTGGGTCAACTACAGCGAAGGCTTTGATTTGCCGGACCCGGCCAAGTACTACGGCAAGGCGGGGCTGAGCGTCAAAGACAACCCGTTGGCCGGGATCAAGAGCCGTCAGGTCGAAACCGGCTGGCGCTTTGCCGATGTGGATTGGGACGCGCAGGCGGCGATCTATTACATCTGGTCTGACAAGGTCATCACCACGGACGCTGCCACGCTGACGATTGATGTAACCGACAAGAAGAGCCGTGATTTTGGCTTTGAAGGCGCGCTGACCCGTCACTTCAATAACGGTTGGGACGCAGGCGGCACCTTGCATCTGGTGCGTTCAGAGGAAGAGGACGCGCAAGGCGACTGGATGAAGCGTGACGCCCGGTATGCGTCATTGTCCAAATCCACCGCGTTTGTTGGCTGGCACGGTGATGGGCGCAATGTGCGCTTGCAGGGTAACCATGCCTTTACGCTTAAAGACGATTCCGACCACAAGATCAGCGGTTACACCACGTTCGACTTGATGGGCAGCCAGGAGACTGAATTCGGCACGTTCAGCGCCGGCATCCAGAACCTGCTGGACAAGGAGTACAGCACGGTCTGGGGCCAGCGTGCGGCGCTGTTCTACTCGCCGACCTACGGCCCGGAGTATCTGTATGACTATCAGGGCCGTGGCCGCACATACACCATGACCTGGTCATTGGCTTATTGAACAGAGCAAGACAGTGGGAGCGAGCCTGCTCGCGAAGATCGTTCGCGAGCAGGCTCGCTCCCACAGTTTAAGTCGCGGCTTTACTGGCTGGCCACACCACCAAAGCGGGTACTCATCGCAGTGATGAAGTCTTCAAGGCTCATTTTCTGGCCATTGAGATCCACCTGGCCATCAGCGTAATTGAGCGAAGCCAGGATGTTGTTGCCCTCCACTTTGGCCAGCCCGGTTTGCACCGCCATCACGCCTGCCATCTCGCTGTTCATGCTGGCCATCTTGGCAATGGCTTGCGGATCGGTCTGGCCAACCAACTGTGCCTGCACCGCTGACAAATCAGCAATCATCGGCTTGGACAGCAACAGCTTGGCATCCAGCGCGGTCAGCATCTGCTTGGTAACGTCAACTGGCGGCTGCTCAAATGAGGTCGGCTTGGCCAGCCCCATGACAACGTTGAGCTGGCTTTCACCATTGGCGGTCTTGATCGTGAATTTCTCCAACGCCAGTTGCGGTTTGGCAGCCAGAATTTTTTCAACCTGAAGCTGCATCTGCACTTGCTCCGCCGGGGTCAGCGGGGTTTGCGGCAGGGTACCGTCGGCCTGAGGCTGGAACTTGTTCTGATAAATCTGCAGCAGCGCCTGCATGGCCGGGATATCCAGGCTGCTGGCAGTCAGTACCATTTGCGCACTGCCCACCGGCTTGCCATCCAGGGTGATATCACCGACGTTATAGGCCAGACGCCCGGACATCAGGTTGCCATTGGCGGAAGCAGAATCCGTGTACTCGAAGTTCTTGAGTTTGATCACCGATTGCTTGACGCCATAAGTCAGCTGACCTTCGCTCAGCGCCATCACGTTCTGCCCAAGATAGAAGCCAAAGTCGGTCTTCTTCAGGTCACTGGCCAGGGTCAGGCCGTTGAGCTCGACCGTTACCGGCGGGTTCTCAATCGTGATCGCATTGAGCTTGAGGTGGTCCATATAGCCTTTGGCCTTGAGGTTCTGGCCATCAGCATCGGTCTGGGCTTGCATGGTCATGCCCGAGAAGCTGAAGGTGGAGTGCTCGTCCAGCTGGGTCTCCAGTGCCATCAGCTCCATATGACCGTCAACCGAGCGGTCGTAACCCAGGGTGACCTGACCTTTGAGCGGAGCCTGATCCTTGGTTGCGGCAAACCACTTTTCGGTAAATGGGGTTTTTTCCAGCGAGTAATTGCTGACCGCCATCACTGGCATCCACTTGAACGTCTTGATACGCGACCACGGCAATGGACCATGCTCGATATTATCGACAAACAGCAATTCCACCGGCTTCGCATCCGAGCCCGCCTTGTCGTCCTGGATCTTCAGGCGATAGTGCGCGGTGCTGCTGTAGAGGTTGCGCTCAATGGAAACCAGCTCAATAGTGCCGTGAGTGGTGGTGCCTTGCAGTTGCTTGGCCAGCTCCTGGTTGGTCTGCTCGATCGAGGTCTGCAACACACCCTCGATTTTGCTGCCGGTATACCACGCGCCAGCGGTATTCAGCGCCCCGGCGACAACAACGATCCCTACCAGCACACCTAATGGTTTATTCATCAATTGACCCGTTCAATGTCCGTTATGTTGAAAGTAAAGCGGTCTTTGCCAAGCCCTTCATGGGCCGAAAAGTGCTAGCAGATTAACACTGGCAGCAGAGCAGACGCTCCTCCAACGTGATACCTGGCTTTATGCAGGTTGGGCGTAACGCTGGTCAATTTCGTCGAGCTGGTGGTCGAAACTCTTGAGACTGGCACTCCAGGTGTACACCAGCACTTCCAGATCATGGTCGATGCATGTTTCTCCTACAGAATTAAAAGAAACGTCCGAGTAATCCAGCTGATAACGCTCACGCGCCATCGCTGCCGCGACATTCGAGAGCTCACGCGCAGTGTCGAGCCATTGGCGCTCTTCGGATGGCAGGGCCTTGTCGAGTTTCAGGCATTGGGTCTTGAGGGCTTCGAGGCTTTTTTCCAGCGGGGTGCCGGTAAGTTCGCCCATAAACTCCTGGAAGGTCCGGCCCGGTTGCCAGTAACTGCCCCAGAAATAGCGGTCAAATACCGTCTCTACCCGCCGCAGGGCAACCTTGGTGTCCCAGATCAGGACGCGGGTCTGGCCCTGGTTGATCTGGCGTTTTTTGATCTGCCGGGTTTGCACCGAGGCGCAGGCCACCACCACTATGGCCAGAACGGCAATCAACGCACTCGCGCTATCGAGAAAGATCATTGCCTTGTCGATCTGGTGCGCCAGCATGATGCCGTAGAAGTAGGTCGCCGAAAGCAGCACCACGGCTGCCACTGCACACCAGAAGCCGGGAGCATAAGGGTTTTTCATTATTAGTATCCCCATCAGGCATGGTCTGCACGATGAGGAGGGCTACAGACCGCAAACGCCCTGAACCATCGTTCTGATACCGATAATTCAGAGCATAGCAACGCTGTCAGGGTTTGGCGTTTGTCGCCGCTTGCGTTCGTCCACTTTCCCAGCCCCCACCCAGGGCCAGGAACAGATCGATCTGACTCATGGCAACCTGGGTGTTGGCCGCCGACAATTGCGCGCGCATGTCAGTGTAGGTGCGGGTTGCCTGCAGATCGGCCAGGAATGACTCGCGCCCCGCCTGGAAGAACTGATGGGTCTGGTCGGCCGCCGTTTTGGCCGACAACTCGGCCTCTGCCAGGGCATCACGGCGCTGCAGCAACGCCGTGTATTGCACCAGGCTGGTCTGGGTTTCACGGATGGCATTGAGCACCACACCGTCAAACTTGGCCAAAGCGCCTTGAGTCACCGCCTCGGCCTCACGAATTCGGGCTCGCGAGCCATTGGTCGGAATCGTCCAGCTCAGCATCGGGCCGAAGCCCCAGCGGTTAGTAGGGGCCGTGCCCAGGTTGTCGATAATCCCCACTGTGCCAATGCTGGCACCGATGCTGATGTCCGGGTACAGCGAACCTGTGGCCACACCGATTTCGGCGGTGGCGGCGGCCAGATGGCGTTCGGCCTGACGAACGTCGGGACGGCGTTTAAGCAGTGCTGCACCGTCCCCCACGGGCAGCAATTGCGCGATATGCGGCAGCTCGGCGCAGGTAGCCACACCGGCGGGCAGTTGATCCAGCGGCCTGGCCAGCAACATCGACAAACGGAACAGGCCGGACTGGCGCAATGCTTCGTAACGGGGCAATTCTGCGCGCAACGATTTGAACTGGGTTTCAGAACGGGTGACCTGGGTTTCATCACCGCGACCCGCATCACGCAGGCGCTGGGTCAGGCTGGTACTTTGCGCTTGCAGCTTGAGGGACTCTTCTGCGATGTGGTGTTCCTCATTGGCTGCGCACACTTGGGTGTACGCCCGCACCACATCCGCCACCAGAGTGATGCGCGCGGTGTCGGCGGCAGCCTGAGTCGCGTCGGCGTTGGCCTGTGCCGCTTCGATCCCGCGCTGCAAAGTGCCCCACAAGTCGAACTGGTATGAAGTGCTGATACCCAGATCACCGACATTGGCTACCGGCACCTTGTCCGCCAGCAGGAACGCTTCACCGGACTCCTGCAGGCGCTGGGCGCCCGCTTTCACAGAACCACTCCAGCCACCGGCCGACTGTGCCTGCTCAACCTGGGCCCGCGCCCGCGACAGGTTCGCCGCAGCGACCCGCAGATCAGTGTTGGAGGCCAGCGCCTGGCGCACCAGTTCATTGAGCCTGGGGTCCTCATAGAGCTTCCACCAGTCAACTGGAACCGGGGCGGACACCACGTTGGCGCCCTCGCCAGCCAGTTGGCCCTGCAAGTCCGGGCGCTGCATGGCCGCGTCTTTGGGCAATTGGTAATCAGGGCCAAGCAGTTGGCAACCGGACAGCAGCAGCCCAAGCCCTACGGCTGCCAGGCGAACGGCTTTCATTGCGCGCGCTCCGGGGCAGGCTGGGCTTTGGCCGAATCTTCGATGATGGACACGGTCGCGGTGCGCCCGGCAATCATGCGAAAGTCTTCAGGCACGTCGTCAAACACGATGCGTACCGGAATCCGTTGTGCCAATCGCACCCAGCTGAACGCAGGGTTGACGTTGGGCAGCAGATTCTGGCCACTGGTGCGGTCACGGTCTTCGATGCCCGCCACAATGCTTTCAACGTGCCCGCGCAAACGTGCGTTGTCACCAATGACACGGATATCGACGCTTTGGCCGACATGGATGCCATCGAGTTTGGTTTCTTCAAAATAGCCGTCGATATGGAACGAGCTGCTGTCGACGATCGACAAGACCGGCCGCCCCGCCGTGACGAACTCATTGACCCGTGGAGCCCGGTCGTTGACGTAACCATCGACGGGGCTGCGCACCACCGTACGATCCAGATTGAGCTGGGCGCTGTCCACGGCCACTTGGGCCTCAATCAGTGCGGCCTGGGCGCGCATTTCACGGGACTGGCTTTCTTCAAGCTGTTCGCGGGCGACCAGGTTGCCCAGGCCTTTGTTACGGCGGCTCTCACGTTGGGCCTGGGCCAGGGTCTCCTTGCGATCGGCCACGGTGGCTTCGGCCTGACGCAGCGCCAGCTTGAAGCGCTCCTGGTCGATGACAAACAACACCTGATCACGGCTGACGGGCTGGTTGTCACGCACATCCACCTGCTTGATCAGGCCCGACACGTCGGGGGCGATTTGCACGATGTCGGCGCGAATGTGGGCGTCACGGGTCCAGGGAGCAAACATGTAGTACATGGTCATGCGCCAGACCACGACGCAGGCAAACGTCACCACCAATAAGGTGAGAACGACACGGCCCAGGGTCAGTAAAGGTTTTTTCATGTCATCAGATATCGACTGAACGAATCCACAACGCCGAGTAACAGAGCGTAGAGACCGACGTTGAACAAAGCCCGGTGCCAGACCAGGCGGTAAAAGTGCACACGGGTGAGTAACCCGTGAACCACCAGAAACAACAAGTAGGTGATGCCCATCAGTACCAGGAGCGTGGGCAGGAAAACCCCGCTGATATCTACGTCACCGATCATAGCGGCGCTCCCTCAATGTGGGCCTGGGGATGTGGCCGGTCGTCGTTGTCGACAATAAATTCGACACCGGGCAGCAGCGCCAGACGCAGGCCGCTGAGGGCGTGCAACAGATGCACTCGTGCCTCGCCTTCGGCTTGCAGGTCATTGGCGTTGAGGGCGCGACGCGTGCGGTCCATGGTCATTTGCAGGCCCATTGGCATTGGCAGGCGCTCACCCGCCTTGAGGCAGGCACAAAAGTAGTCACCCACATCACTGACCACCTGGCGCAGCAACAGTTGCGGCCCGCCCGTAACCCTGGGTGCGTAGGCCAGCAGATCGAGCAGGTTGAGGGCCACCCGCAGGTCACGCAAGGCGCTGCCGGTGTCCTGCCCGGTCAGGGCCAGACGTGGCAAGTGCTGCATCAGGCGGTCGAGCATTTGCGCGCCCATTTGCCGGTGTTCGGCCAGGGTGGCGGGCTGGGTCAGGCTGACAATGTCACGCCAGCTGAAGCGGGTCAGGCGTTTGGCCGCCAGTTCGGCACCGAACGGGCGCGCGATCAGGGTCCAGACGAAGGCAAACAGCAGGCCGACGGGGCCGGCCAGGTTGGCGTTCATAAACACCATGAAGTCCGCGTCGTAGGCACCCTGGATACTGATAAACGAGGCGGTGTTGACGATAGTCAGCAAGGTGCCCAGGTAAAAGCGCGGTTGCACGGTCAGGGTGCCGACGCAGATAAACGGCACGGCAAACGCCAGCACCAGCATCGGGAAGTCATGCAGGTTGGGCAGGATCACAAACAGGTAGAGGCTGGCAAACAGCACCGACAGCGAGGTCCAGAAAAAGAACCGGTAGATCTGTGGCGCCGGATCGTCCATCGCGGCAAAAAAGCTGCAGGCCACGGCGGCCAGAATTACCGCACTGGCGCCGTCAGTCCAGCCGAGCAGAATCCACAACACCGAGGCGACGACAATCGCGGTGACGGTAGAGAACGCTGAATAAAGCATCAGCCCGC
The DNA here is from genome assembly GCF_009600545.1 of Pseudomonas sp. FSL R10-1339. Classification (NCBI taxonomy): domain Bacteria; kingdom Pseudomonadati; phylum Pseudomonadota; class Gammaproteobacteria; order Pseudomonadales; family Pseudomonadaceae; genus Pseudomonas; species Pseudomonas sp. FSL R10-1339. Next base: position 11,617 of record NZ_WIVQ01000095.1, read on the forward strand.
GATCCAGAAATGGCGTCAGGCGACCCAGGCGCCAATGCCGATAGACCGCACGCCAGACATCCTGGTTACCGGTCGAGATGGCCTCTTGCAGGCTGCGGCAGTCTTGCCACAGGTCGATCCACTCACCCAGCCGGTACAGCACGTTGGAGAGCACCAGTTGGCGCCGATCATCCAGGGCGGCGGCGCTGGGCTGCAACGCTTCAAGTTCATGGCGCAATGCTTGCCACTGCTGGATCGAGGCGCCCTCACGGGTGCGCTCAAGCCATGCCTGGGCGTGGTCGAGCAATGGCGTGACCTTGTCGAGCAGCTCCGGAGCGCGACGCTCCAGCGCATAGAGTGCATCGTCCAGGGCATCGACCACCGGCAGCAGGTGGATCATGCGTCCACGCAGCTCTTTGGTGTTGCGCACGGTCTGCGGGTGCGCGCCCTCATGAGGCAACTGGCCAATCATCATTTCAAGGCTGTTGAACGTCGCCACCATTGATGAACGCAGGCCACTGGCTTTGCTGGGTTCGACATCGCGGGCCAGAAAGTGCTTGCTGTAATTGCTCGCATCGGCAAACCACTTGGCCGCCGCGTCGATAAATACCGGCGTCAGGCGCCGAGGCCAGAACATGCTGCCTACGACCGCCGCGCAGACGATACCGAGCATGATTTCTTCAGTACGCGAAACGGCGATGTCGAACACATTCAGCGGGTTATCCACAATCGGCAGGGCGATCATGGGCATGGTGTAGCCGGCGAGCATGAACACGTAGCTGTTGGCGGTGCGCAGGTGCAGCGACAGGAACAACAAAATGCCCGTCCAGAGGGCAATCACCAGCACCAGCAAGAACGGTGTCTGGACAAACAGCGGCACAAAAAATACCGCTGCAGCAGCGCCTATCAGCGTGCCCAGGGCGCGGTACACGGCCTTGGAGCTGGTGGGCCCGACAAAGGGGCTGGAGACGATATAGACCGTAGCCATGGCCCAGTAAGGGCGAGGCATTTCCATCAGCAAGGCGATATACAGCGCGATCATCGACGCGGCGAAGGTACGTACCCCGTAGAACCAGTCGCGGGCAGGCGGCATGCTGCTGAAAAAACCGTTCAAGAGGCAGCCCCGTCAGGCAGTTGTCCGGCAGCTTCGAAGGCTTTGATCACACGCAACGCAGCTTCCTGGTCAGCCACTGGAATATCGGCCAGAGCGGCCCTTCTCAGTTGTACAAGCTGAGCTTCAATCGATTGCACCAGAGCACGCCCGGTGTCGGTCAGGCTCAGGGTTTTGGCGCGGCGGTCGCTGGCATCTTCACAGCGGCGCACATAGCCAGCCTTGCACAGTTGATCGAGCAAGCGCACCAGCGACGGGCTTTCCATCCCGGCAGCGTGGGCCACGGTGACTTGCCGCACACCCTCACCCAGGCGGCCGATGATCAGCAGCGGCATGGCGCAGGCTTCGGAAATACCATAGTTGACCAGCGTGGCCTGGCAGACGCGACGCCAATGGCGAGTCGCAACCACCATGCCGGTGCTGATGCTCATTTGCAGTGGATCGAGAGTGTCAGGCAAGAGGCGTCACATAATGTTAGCTTGCTAACTATTAATATTGCGCGGCCAGATGAGCACAGTCAAGTGTTGCTATTTATTTCTTAGGGCCCGTGACAGGTTTTTGCCGCAGCATCAGATTCAATTGGTCGACAACTTCAGCCCAGTCAGCGTCTTCAAGATGCTCCTCACGCAAAAAAGCCGCTTGGGCGGGCGTCCAGAAAAAAGCATCTTCAAGCTTGAGGTCAGGCTTGAGTGGCGAGTGGGTGGTGACAAACTTTTCGATATCTTCCGGGCTGGACGGCAGGCCCAGCTGCTTGAACAAGGATGGCAGGCTATGGGTTGGCTTTTGCATCGAGTTGACTCCATTCAGGTTCAGAGCCGCATTTGGCGGCAACGCAGGTCAAATATAGACGAGCCTGAGTGTCATCGACGGCCAGGTCCTGTGCTTTGCGCCAATCCATGGGAATTGCACTGAAGTCGTCGGGCTGCAGTTTGCTGCTGATCAGCCAGATACGACCCGGGCCTGGGGGCATATCGCTCAGGCGATCGACATAGATACTTGTGCCGTGGCCATTGACCAGCGTGCCAAAGCCATAGTCATTCGGGCGCCCTGAAGTGCCATCTTCCAGGGGCGGCGTATAGAGCATCGGTTGAAATCCGGTCTTGTTGTAATAGACAAAGCTGAAGTACCAGAACAAGTCACTGACGACGATCCGGTCACCGGATTTGAACTGCTGGTTAACGTGCTCCACCAGACGATCAAAATGATCGGCATCGCTGCTGAAGTTGCTGCGCAAGCCCGTCACTTCGGCGCCAATGAACAGTGTCAGCAGCGCTATGGCCAGCGCCCGCTTGCGCTTGAACAGTTGATCGACTGCAATCGCCACAAGCAGCGGCAAACCCAACGCTGCAAACATCACATAGCGTTCGATAAACAGAGGCGAGATAAAGGATACGGCGTAAATGGCCAGGATCGGCAGCAGGGTGTAGATCACGATCAACGTGATGAATTTATGCGGGCTTGAATCGCGTACAGCCATTCCTGCGACGCCGCCAAGCAGTGCCAGCGGTGCCAGCCAGAACAACGGCCAGGGCAGGTAGTCGCCTTCATCCTGTATCAACAGCTGCCACGTCATGGCGGGCAAGGAGCGGGCATCGACTGCAGGCTCCCACCCCACATCACCGCCACTCTTGAGTTCATCCATATGTTGCAGCAAATCCACCAACCCCGGCAGCCAGGGCAGGAACAACAGCACAATGGCAACGTTAACCAGCCACCAGGCCGGGCGCCTGATCAGCCAGCCGCTGCTGCGGCCACTTAGCAACAGGTACAGCCAATGGGCCATTACACAAAACGCTGTGAAGTAATGGGTGTAAAAAGCAGCCGCCATCAGCACGGTGTAGAGCACCGGGTAGCGATACTTATGCGGGGCCTTGACCCAGTACACCAGCGCGATTGTGGCAGCTATCAGCCACAACCCCATCAGTGAATACATCCTCACTTCCTGGCTGTAGCGCACGGCGGTAGGCAATAACGCCAGCAGCAGGCCCGCCAGCAATGCAGCCCGCGGGGTGGCCACCAGCCGTACCAGCCAGATACCGAAAAATACCGTGGCAATGCCGGGCAGGACACTCAGGGAACGAATCGAGACCAGGCTGTCACCAAACAGCGCTATCCAGCCGTGCAACAGCATGAAATACAACGGAGGGTGAACATCGTGCGCAGCATGAAACCAGATCCCCGACAGCGGGTAGTCGCTCAGCATCAGGCTGGAGCCTTCGTCGCACCAGATCGCCGAGGCGGTGAAACCGTAAAAGCGTACTCCTGCGGCCAGCAGCAAAATACACCACAGCCACGGCTGACGAATCAGGCTGGAAAAAACGTTAGAGGGCTGTAACAGGAGTTCAAACCGTTGCTCACCCACATCGTTGTTGCTGAGTACGCCCATCCCTCACCTGCTGTGCATTGGTGCTGCAAATCGGGCAGCTCTAACTTCGGCGATTGTAGGGCACAGCCCATAACAAAAGGGAGGGCACCCGCCAAGAAAGATAGTGGCCCCATGCAATCTCTTATCCCGCAGTCACGCTAAACTATGCGTAACAAGGTTTGACAGCAATCAGGTCAGTACCTAACTTGAATTGGATCCAAACATGTATGCCGGTTCGTCGGCACAGGTAGTCGCAACGTGGCCGTCAAAAACAATCCCTTAAACAGCATAGTTGTGTCGGGTTCCATACCCGCTCACCTGGCGCGCTCGGAGATCGAAGAAACCTTGCGCAACGCCATTCTTGATGGCCGTTTGCCTTGCGGTACAGCCATTCGCCAGGAAGCACTGGCGAAGTTGTTTGGCGTCAGCCGTATGCCTGTACGCGAAGCACTGCGTCAGCTGGAAGCTCAAGGTTTGCTGCAGGTCGTGCAATACAAGGGTGCCGTGGTCGCTCCTTTGATTGAAGACAACTCGCTCGAGACCTATGAACTGCGACAGTTGCTCGAAGCCCAGGCACTGCGCCTGTCAGTACCACTGTTGAGCAAAGAGGATTTCGAAGAAGCCGAGGGCTATATCGAAGCGCTCGAGATCGAAAAAGACTTCGGAAAAATCGGCACACTCAATCGGCAATTTCATCAGGCGCTTTACTGCAAGGCTCCTAATAAAAAACTGCTGGCACTCATTGAGTCAGGGCTAATTGAAGAAGAGCGTTTTCTACGCTTCAACCTTGAGCAGATGAACCTTGGCAAGTTGTGCCAGGACGATCACCGTGCGTTGTTGCGTTATGCCCGGGCCAGAGATGTCGAGGCTTGTATTGCAGAGCTGGAGTTGCACCTGCAGCGCGGGGTGAAGGCTATTACCTACTACTTGAGCATGGTCAAAACAAAACAGCCCTGACATATGAAACGCCAGGGCTGTGGATAACTTATTGCTGACCTGCGGGTTTCAGATTTTGAAACTGTCGACCAGTTGCTTGAGACGGCTGGCCTGCTGCGATAGCGCATCGCAGTCCTTGAGGGTTTCGTTAAGGTTCACCACACCTTGCTGGTTAAGCAAGTTGATCTGGTTGATATCCACATTGAGGGTTTCGACCACTGCCGTTTGCTCTTCAGTGGCGGCGGCAACCGACTGGTTCATACCGTCGATCTCATCGATGCGCTGAGTCACGCTGATCAAACGGGCACCCGCCTGATTGGCGACCTCGACACTCTCCTCGCTGGAGACCTGACTCGCATTCATGGTGCTGACCGCTTCGCGGGAGCCTACCTGCAGCGAGGTGATCATTTTATGTATCTCCTCTGCCGACTCCTGAGTGCGGTGGGCGAGGTTGCGCACCTCATCCGCCACCACGGCAAAGCCGCGACCCGCTTCGCCCGCACGCGCAGCCTCAATGGCTGCGTTGAGGGCCAGCAGGTTAGTCTGCTGAGAGATACCTTTGATCACATCCAGAATGTGCCCGATGTTGTCGGTGCTGGCATTCAGGGTTTCTATTTGCGCACACGACAAACTGATCTTCTGCGATAGCTCGGTCATGGCCTGGATGGTCTGTTCAACCACTTTGCGACCGTCATCTGCCTGCTCGCTGGCACCGCTTGCATGTTGCGAAGCATCGGCGGCGTTGCGGGCGATTTCCTGGGTGGCGGCACCCAGTTCATTGATCGCCGCGGCGACACTGTTGGTGCGCGCACTTTGCTCGTCCGAGCCGACAATGGAAGCGTTGGATGAGGCCATAACGCGGTGTGACAGGTCATGAACCTGACGAGTAGCAGAAGACACTTCGCTGATCGAGGCGTGGATACGCTCGACAAACTGGTTGAACGAGCTGGCCAGTTCACCGAATTCGTCCTTGTTCTCAATGACCAGACGGCGCGTCAAGTCACCCTCGCCCTGGGCGATATCCTGCATCGCACGGCCCATGGTGGTCAGTGGACGCATCAGTACACGGATCAACAAACTCAACAACAACGCAATCGCGGCCACTGCAATAAACATTGCAATCAACGCAGACGTACGGAATTTAGACAGCGGCGCGTATGCTTTTTCTTTGTCTATTGATTGACCGATATACCAATCCGCGGACGGCAGGCCTGTCACCGGGGTAAAGGAAATAATCCGCTCATGACCATTGAGCGTCACTTCCTGAATGCCCTTCTCGATGCGCAGAGTACTGACCGGGTAAATGTCCTTCAGGTTCTTCATCACCTGATTTTTATCCGGGCTAACGATAACCTGGCCATCACTGCTCACCAGAAACGCGTAGCCCAGGCCACCGGAATCAACCGAATTGATGATTTTGACCAGGCTGTCCAGGCTCAGGTCACCTCCCACCACACCCAACAACTCACCGCCTTTTTTAACGGGCATGGCGATGGTCACAATCAGGCCTCCGACAGCTGCCATATAAGGAGGTGTCAACATGGTCTGACCGGCGCCTACAGCTTGCTTGTACCAGGGGCGCTCGCGGGGGTCATAACCTGCAGGCATGGTCGCGTCAGGGCGTTGAGTAAACACGCCATTGGCTTGCCCGACGTAGGTGAACTGAAAGTTGGAGGTGAATGCCGGCTGATCAACCAGGCCAGGGAGATCAGCCTGGCTGCCTTGCTGCGCAATATTCTGTGCCAGGCTCTCCAGCACCAGAATGCGGCCACCAAGCCAGTTCTGAACGCTGCTGGCTGTCAGGTTGCCAGCCTGTTGCACCGAGGACTCGATGTTCTGCTTGATAGTGTCGCGCTGCAGATAGTCGTTGTACAACGTGAATAACGCAAACGCCAGAACCACGACGCCTGAAGCGGCCAGAAGGATTTTATGACTGAACTTGAGATTCATAGCATGGGACTTCTTATGCCAAAAGTTGGGATGCGTACGGTGTGTGCAACCTGTTGGCAGCTCTGCTCGCACGCAATGCTCAACAGGCTGTCGGCACGGACGGCAGAATACTTAGCCACGTTTGATGGCAATGTGCTTAATCCGACGAAAGCGCAGCTGTGCGATTTGAGGTTTGGCTTTTGGAAGGGGGTTCAGACGAACAGAAAGGGCGCTGGGGATTTACGTCGCGCAAAAACAAAACCCCTGTCTGCGTTAGCAGACAGGGGTTTCGGAATTCAATCTTGACGATGACCTACTCTCACATGGGGAAACCCCACACTACCATCGGCGATGCATCGTTTCACTACTGAGTTC
>NZ_WIVQ01000096.1:0-18170 GCF_009600545.1 Pseudomonas sp. FSL R10-1339
GTCCTTGAGTGTGGCGATAACACCCTGCCCCGGGGTTTGCAGATCGATCACTTCATCACGCACATGGCTCAGGCTTGAGCCCTGCGCTGCGCCGATGGCCTGTGCTTCGGCCAGACGCTGGCGGGCATACACACCAAACAGCCCTCGCGGCGGGAACAGCTCGGCAACCGGCACCTGCTGCACCCCGGACTCGGGCCAGCCACCCCCGGCGATATGAGCCTGCAGCCAGCGGATCAGGTCGTCGGCATCATCCGGTTCGACGCTCATGCGCGCGGCATTGCCGTTAAGGGTATGGCCCAGCTCGGTGGCGCTGTAGGCCTCGCCCCGGCCCAGTTCGGCCCGGGGTTCCAGCACCACGATATGCCGGGCACCCGGCAAGCGCAGCAGTTGCATGGCCAGCAACGTACCGCTCAGGCCACCGCCAACAATCAGAATATCGGCCGTGCGGATGGCAGGGGTTGCCTGTCCGCTTGGCACATCACTTGAGGTCATTCACTCGTTCCTGGATTTATTGAGCGCTGAACGCAGAGTCAGTCACTGACCCTGCCTGTGTCCAGCCCCTGGTTTCAAGCAGGCTCTGTTGCGCGGCTGCGGTTGAGTTCGCCCAGGTTGCGGTAGCCCGCCCCCGGATGCCCGTGTGCCAGACGCGGACCTTCGCCAAACAGCTTCTCGCGCAGAGTCCCCGGCGCGTAGTCCTTCTTGTACACGCCGCGTTTTTGCAGTTCCGGCACCAACAGCTCGACGGCGTCGATAAAGGTCTCGTGGGTGATGGCGTAAGCCAGGTTGAAACCGTCCACATCGGTCTCGGCCACCCATTCTTCGAGCAGGTCAGCCACGGTTTCCGGGCTGCCGACAAACAGCGGGCCAAAGCCGCCGATGCCCACCCAGTCGGCCAGGGCATTGGGGGTCCAGACAGTGTTGGGGTCCGCCGTGGAAAAGGTCTCGACCGCCGACTGAATGGCATTGGTGTGCACATGTTTGAGCGGCTCGTCAGGCTTGAACTGACTGAAATCAATGCCGGTCCAGCCGCTGATCAGGGCCATTGCGCCTTCGTAGCTGACGTAGCTTTTGTATTCTTCGAACTTGGCCTTGGCCAGGGCATCGGTCTCGCCGAGGATCACTGTCTGCAGATTGAAAATCAGGATTTTGGCAGGGTCTCGCCCGGCTTCGGCCGCACGGCGGCGGATATCGGCGACGGTTTTTTTCAACAGCACCTTGGACGGCGCCGCGACAAATACGCACTCGGCCTGCTCGGCGGCAAACTGCTTGCCCCGGCCGGACGCCCCTGCCTGATAGAGCACCGGAGTGCGCTGCGGCGAGGGTTCACAGAGGTGAATGCCCGGCACCTGGAAATGTTTGCCGTAGTGGTGGATTTCATGAATTTTGCCCGGGTCGCTGAACACCCGTCGCTCGCGGTCGCGCAGGATGGCGCCCTCTTCCCAGCTGCCTTCCCAGAGCTTGTAGCAAACTTCCAGATATTCCTGGGCATAGTCATAGCGCGCATCGTGCTCGGTCAGCGCTTGCTGCCCGATGTTCCTGGCGCCGCTTTCCAGATACGAAGTGACAATATTCCACCCTGCACGGCCTTTGGTCAGATGGTCAAGGGTCGACAGCCGACGAGCGAACGGATACGGATGCTCAAACGACAATGAGGCGGTCAGGCCAAACCCCAGGTGCTCGGTCACCAGCGCCATCGGCGGGATCAGTTGCAGCGGGTCATTGACCGGCACCTGCACGCCCTGGCGGATCGCCGCATCGCCATTGCCGCGATACACGTCATAGATTCCCAGCACATCGGCGATAAACAGTCCGTCGAACTTGCCACGCTCAAGGATCCTGGCCAGGTCTGTCCAGTATTCAAGGTCCTTGTACTGCCACGAGCGATCACGGGGGTGGGCCCACAAGCCCGGGGATTGATGACCGACACAGTTCATATCGAAGGCATTGAGACGGATTTCACGGGACATCCAATTACTCCACGGCAAGGCTTTTGAAAGCGCTATTGCACAGGCCGTGCCGGACATGCCCCTGCCTTGCGAGTACGAGCCTGCTTGCCCGCGCAAGGATTCTTGGTGCTCATTGCTGTGCGATTTGCGTACAACCTGATTGTTAACTGTTGCTCAGCAGTCAGTTGCCAAGGCCTGACTCCCGGTTTTGCGGGCTCGTCGCCTGCGGCACAAACCCTGCAACCCCCCACGACAGGAACCTTCCATTTCAGGAGAACTGCCATGACCGCATCACCTCTGTCCGTGGGCACCGACTACGAGACCCTGGCCAATCGTTTTCGCCCGCTGTTTCGCAAAATCGCCGCCGGCACGCTTGAACGCGAACAGGCCCGCGAGTTGCCCCATGAACCTATCCGCTGGCTCAAGCAGGCAGGTTTTGGCGCAGTGCGGGTGCCGATTGAATACGGCGGCTCCGGAGCGTCCATCGGCCAATTGTTCCAGTTGCTGATCGAGCTGGCCGAGGCCGACTCCAATATCCCGCAAGCCCTGCGCGGCCATTTTGCCTTTGTCGAAGACCGTCTCAACGCTTCGCCAAGCCCGGAACGCGGGGCATGGTTCGCACGTTTTGTGGCGGGCGAGCTGGTGGGCAATGGCTGGACTGAAGTGGGCGCGGTAAAACTGGGGGAAATCCTCACCAGGATCACCCCCCACGGCGACAAGTACCTCCTCAACGGCGCCAAGTACTACAGTACCGGCAGCCTCTTTGCCGACTGGATAGATGTCTATGCCCAGCGTTCGGACAACGGCGCCGATGTGATTGCCCTGGTGCATGCCCATCACCCCGGTGTCACCCAGAGCGATGACTGGGACGGCTTTGGCCAGCGCACCACGGGCAGCGGCACTTCGGTGTATGTCGACGTGCCGCTGAGCGCCGAACACGTAATCCCCTTCGAAACACGTTTCAAATACCAGACCGCTTTTTACCAACTGGTGCTGCTGGCCGTACTCACGGGTATTGGTCGTGCGGTGGAGCGCGATATTGCGCAAGAAGTGCGTGAACGCAAGCGGGTGTTCAGCCACGGCAATGCCGAGACCGCCAGTGGCGATGCGCAAATCCTGCAAGTGGTCGGGCAGATATCGGCTCAGGTCTACGCAGCCGAGGCGCTGACCCTACGCTCGGCCGAATCGCTGCAGAGGGCCTATGTCGCACGCCTGGCCGAGGATATTGAAGCCGAGCGCCAGGCCAATATCGACGCCGAAATCGAGACTTCCAAAGCCCAGGTGGTGGTGTCGGAATTGATTCTGCGGGCCACCAGCGATCTGTTCAATGCGTTGGGAGCCTCCGGGGTCAGCGTCAGCAAGGCGCTGGATCGCCACTGGCGCAATGCTCGCACTGCGGCCTCCCACAACCCGTGGATCTACAAGGCGCGGATTGTCGGGGACTGGGCGGTTAACGGTACTGCGCCGCTGTATGTTTGGCAGATCGGCAATAGCCTCAAAGCAGGCTAGACAGCGGTGTGGCCGCGGGCCTCGCGATGCAGACAGCGCGGGGCATTCGCACCAGCACAGGGCTGCCACCGCAGGCAAACCAGCCCCTTCAGGCTTACTGCTGCGCCTGCAATCGCCGACTGCCAAAACTGAACGCCAGCACCAGCAAAATCAGCGCCCCGGTCGCCACCTGCTGCCAATAGAAATTCCAGCCGATCAACAGCAACCCATTGGCAATCACATTGATAAACAACACCCCCAGCAACGTGCCGGGGATGTTGGCGCGTCCGTTGCGACTCAAGGTAGTGCCCATAAACACTGCACCGATGGCATTGATCAAAAACGCATTGCCCGACATCGGTACATAAGCATTGACCGTGGAACTGAGCACAATCCCGGCCACGGCACAGGCCAGCGCGCTGGCAATAAACACCTTGAGGCTGATCTGGCGGATCGACAGGCCCGAATATCGCGCCAGTTGCACCTGAGTGCCAACCGCGAGAATTTCTCGCCCCAACCGCCCTCGGGCCAGAATCACCCCGTATACCGTCGCCACACCCAGCACCAGCCACAAAGGCAAGGGCACACCCAACCATGACATCGCGCTAATCCCCGGCAACAGGTTCTGCGCGATATAGATCGGCTGCCCACCCTCGGACAGCAACTGCTGAACACTGGTGCCGATAAACAAGGTGCCCAGTGTCGCCAGAAATGGCGTGATGCCAAGACCCGCGATCAGCCCCGCATTAAAGCCCCCCACCAGCGCCCCGGCCAGCAGGGCGCCGGGGATGGCAACGGGCAGGCCATGACCGCCATTTAGCAGCACGACAAAAGCCAGGCTGGCGAAATCCGCCGCGGTGCCCACCGACAGGTCGATCCCCCCTGCCGCCACAGCCCAGGTCATGCCAATGGCAACAATCGCCAACAGCACGAAGTTGTTCAGCAGCAGGCTGCTCAAATTGCCCAGGGTCAAAAATCCCGGCGCAGCCACAGCGAAAAAAACCACGATCACAACGATCAAGAGCGGCAGAATACCGCGCAGCAGGCGGGATATAAGCACCGCGGATACCGGCGTTGCAGCGAGCGTAGTCATTGTCCACCCTCCTCTTTGCGCAAGGCACTGGACATGGCCACCACCAATAGAATCAGCACCCCCTGCACACCGTTGACCCAGAAGCTGGCGATGTTCAGCAGTTGGAAACCGTTAATCAAGAAACCCAGCAGCAACGTTGCCAACAAGGTGCCGGGGATATTCGCCACCAGCCGCCGGGAGAACACCACACCGAGAAAAGCAATGGCCACAACCGACAGCAGCATGTCCCCGGAACCGGTGGTGCTGCCGCTGAAAAATGCCGCCGAACAAAATGCTGCAACCGCTGCACACAGCCCGGCAATCAGGTAGCTGGAAAACACATAGCGGCCTACGCCCAGCCCGGCCGCCCGCGCCGCCTGGGGGTATTCGCCCACCGCATACAGGCGCAAGCCATAAGGGCTGTGCTGAATCAACAAGCCCAGCAGCAAGGCAACCCCCAGCAACACCCAGGCCAGTACGGGTACCCGCAGCCATTCACCAGTGGCCAGGATGTCGAGCAAGGCCGAGTCGGTGGGCAGTACGCTGTTTTGGGTCAGCACCAGCTCCAGCCCGGCAATCAGGTTCATGCTCGCCAGGGTGGCGAGCAGCGGCGGCAGACGCAGCACCACTACGGTAAAACCGTTCAGGGCACCCACCGCCAGCCCGCAGAGCAAGGTCAGGCCAATTGCTTGCGCGGCGTTCAGCCCCGCATTGTTCAGGCTGCTGTAGACCGCTGCACAGAGGCCCAGATTGGCCGCCAGCGACAGGTCAAGGCCACCCGAAACCACATTGGAACCACCACCAATCACCACACAGGTAAGGCCGAAGGCGAGAATGCCGAGGATCGCCGACTGGGCAAACACGTTGGCGATATTGCCCGGGCTGAGGAAGTTTGGCGCACTCACGGCGAACACCGCCAGAATCAGCAAAAGCGCCAGCAGTGAGCCGCGCCTCAGAAGCAGCAAGCCAAGCCGTCGGGCCAGCGGTTGGACGAGGATTTCAGACGAAGGCATGTGCAGGCTCCTGCTCGCATTCAAGGGCCACAGTGGCTAATTCCCGCGCCCCCGTGGCACAGGCCAGCAAACGATCGCTGTCGACCTCGCGGGCATCGAATTCACCGGCCAGCGCACCACGGTGCATCACCAGAATCCGGTCACTAATGCCAATCAGCTCCGGTAAATCAGAAGACAGCACGAGCACCGCCGCACCTTGCTTGGCCAAGCGGCCGATCAGGCGATAGATCTCGACCTTGGCGCCGATATCGATGCCGACACTGGGTTCGTCGAGCAGATACACCGCACAGCCCTTCCCTAGCCATTTACCCAGCGCGACTTTTTGCTGATTGCCGCCACTCAACTGCGAGACCCTGGCGTCATGTCCGGCGGTCTTGATCCCCAGCTCGGCAATCAGCCGATCGCTTTCCCGAACCTGTGCCGCAGAACTCAACAGCCCCCAGCGACTAAAGCGCGACAAGCCGGCCAGGGTCAGGTTTTCCATGACCGAAAGCAGTGGTGCTACCCCGTGGCTGCGGCGCTCTTCGGGCACCAGCGCGATACCTTTGCGCACCGCATCGCGGGGCGACTTGAGGCGCGTAAGGCGTCCTTGCAAATGCACGCTGCCCTGCTCGGGCTGCACCAGACCAAACAAAGTCTTGAACAGTTCCTTGGCACCAGAACCCACCAGCCCGGTCAGCCCCAACACTTCACCTTTGCGCAGGCTCAAGTGGATATCGCGATACGCCAGACCAGCACTGAGCCCCTTCAGTTCGAGCACCACCTCACCCGGCGTTACCACGGCCTTGGGGTACATCTCGCCGACCTCGCGATTGACCATCAACCGGGCAATCTGTGCCGTCGAAGTACTGCGCGGATCCACCACCGCCACGGCACGACCATTGCGCAACACGGTGACCCGGTCGCACAGGCTTTGGATTTCTTGCAGATAATGGGAGATATACACAATCGTCAGACCCTGATCGCGCAGACGGCGGATAATGGCCAGCAACTGGTCAACCTCGCGCTTGACCAGTGACACGCTGGGCTCGTCGAACACCAGGACTTTCGGCTTGGCCAGCAAGGCCCGGGTAATTTGCAGAATCTGTCGCCGGGCGCTGTCCAGCTCGCTGACCAGCGCCCCGGCGGGGAACTCCAGGTCGAAATACTCACGCAACAACCGTGCGGCCTCGCGGTCCTGGGCACGCCGGCGGATAAAAGGCCCGCACCGGAGTTCGCGGCCGAAGAACAGCGCTTCCCCTACGGTAAAACTGGCGGGCAACAAGCGCTCCTGGTGAATGAAATGCACGCCCAGCGCCTCAATCTGCCGCGGGCTCAACGCCGCAAAAGACTGCCCGTCCACTGCCAGGGTGCCACTGTCGGCCCGATGGATACCTGCCAGCACTTTGATCAGGGTTGATTTACCGGCACCGTTTTCACCGACCAGCCCGTGAATGGAGCCTTGCTCGACGCGCAGATCAACGCCATCCAGCGCCCGGGTGGCCCCGAAAGACTTGGTGATGCCCTGCAAATGCAGGGCGGGAGACGTCACTGATCGCCTCGCAGCTTTTGCACCTGCTCAAGGTTCGCAGCAGTAGTCAGCAGGGTCGGCACCTGGGTTTCCCTGGGCAGGTCATGTTGCCCGGCCAGATAGCGCGCCACGTTTTGCACAGCGGTTTTGCCGATCAAAGCCGGTTGCTGGGCTATCACCGCACCGACCGGCGAGTCGCTGCGTTTGAGCAACTCCAGCACTTCGGGCGTGCCATCGACGCCATAGGTCTTGATCTCCGTACGCCCGGCATCCACCAACGCCTTGCTCGCGCCCAATTGCGGAATATCCCAGGCAGACCAGATCGCGGTTACGCTGCCCTTGGGGTATTTGTTGAGCAGTGCACTGACCTGACTGTAGGCGTCCTGCACGGTATTGGGGATCACATCACGCAGTTCGGGATCAATGATTTTCAGCTCGGGATGATCCTTGAGCGCCAGTTTGAGCTGGTCATAGCGGATCGCACACACCGGCACCCCGTAAAAGCCGTTGAACACCAGAATATTGCCCTTGGCGCCACTGTCGGCTACCAACTGGTCGGCCAGATGCTTGCCGGTGGCGACGTTGTCCGATGTGGTGTTATTGAGGCTGTATTGCGACGGCGCATCAATCGTAAACAGAGGAATGCCGGCCTTGCTGATACGCTTGAGCCAGGGATCGATCACGCTCAGGGTGCCCAGGGTCTGGATCACCGCATCGGGTTTCTGGGTGACCACGGTTTGCAGTTGGGTCACCAGGTTTTTATCGTTGCGCCCAGCATCCAGGGTGATCGGTGTGCCGCCCAGGCGCCTGACTTCGGCAACCTGGGCGTCGAAGGCTTTGACATCAAAGTAGTGACTGGTGCCGGTCATGCTGATGGCAATGCGTTTGCCGGCCAGGGAAGGCACATCGTTGTCGTCGGCATGGGCCAGTGTGCCCAGCCCGACGCTGACCACCGCCAGCGCCATGGCCTGCCAGAAGCGTGTAGGGAAAAAGTGCGGTTTGCGCGAGGTGGCTGCAGGCATGACAGTGTTCCTGAAGGGTATTTCCAGGAGCTTTGCACAGACCATGCCGCAGCACTTCCACCCTGTGGGGCCGGGGCTCTCGCTGTTGCGCAAGGGACAGCGCTGCCTGTTTGGCCACAGTCTGTTGGATGACTGTTGCCGGGCCAACACTTGTACATCGGGCTAAATGCTCAGGTCGCTGCACAGCCCGTCGTCAAAAACGTTGCGAGAGCCTGGCCCAACTCATCGAAAACCAGGCTGATACGCTGGACCCTGCGCATATCCTGGTGCATGGCAATCCACACATCCACGGCAAAATCCACTTGGTCGGGCAACACCCGTACCAGACCGTAACGCTGCGCCAGTTGCGCCGGGCACACACCCAGGCCCACTCCGGCGCGAATAGCGGCCTGTTGCGCGAGATGATCGTCACTGCGAAACAGCGTGCGCGGTGCCGAGCAATCAAAGCCGCGGTCACGCAGAAAATCCACTTCTGCCAGATTACGATCCGGCCCGATCAACGGGTACTGCGACAGCTCGGCGACACTGCCCGGCACACCGTGTTGCGCCAACAATTGGCCGCTGGCGTATAGCCCGACCTGTAAGTCACCGACTTTACGTGCAACCACAGCGCCTTGCGTGGGCCGGCGGATACGTACTGCCACATCCGCTTCCTGACGGTCCAATGCCTGCAAACGATCCGACACACTCAACTCAATTGCCAGCTGCCCATAGGTACGGTGCAGCGTGGCCAGCATCGGCGGCAACACTTCAACCCCCAGCAGCTTGCTGCTGGTCAGGCGCACGGTGCCGCTGGACTGCGCGACATCAGCAGACGCCGCGCGAGTGAATGCTTCGGCTGCCAGGGCCATGTTCTCAACATGGCTAATCAGATCCCTGGCCATCTCGGTGGGCATCAGCCCGCCGGGTGAGCGGATAAACAGGCTCACGCCCACACTTTGTTCCAGCGTTTCAATGCGCCGCCGCGCGGTGGCCTGGGCAATACCGAGCAAGCGGGCGGCTCCGGACAGACTGCCGGTACGCAAAACCGCCAAAAAGGCGCGCTGGGTTTCCCATTGCAATTGCGGGGGGGCTATACATTTCCTGTGAGCCGTAGGGCAATTTTGACGGATGTTCTTTCACCCGGCGCTGCGTCATGCTGGCCGAGCATATCCCGCAGGCATTGCCTGCTCCAGCACACCACAAGCTTCAAGGAATACTTCATGATTGTCACCGGCAAATGTTACTGCACGGCTGTGAGCTATACCCTCCATACCGAGGTGGCGCCAGTCGTCTACGCGTGCCACTGCCGCGACTGCCAGACCCGTAGCGGCAGCGCATTTGCCCTGCACAGCCTGCTGCCCGCAGACGCAATCAGGGTCACAGGCCCATTGCAGACCTGCACCCATGACAGCAATGGCCAGCGCAGTGAACACGTACTGTGCAGCCGTTGCCACACCCCCATTTACAACACCACTACGGCAGCCCCCGGGCTGTGCGTGTTACGGGCCGGCACCCTGGATCACAGCCCGTCATTGCAGCCGGTCGCGCATATCTGGCTCAGGCACAAACAACCCTGGCTGGTGCTGGCCGACAGCGCGGCGCACTGGCAGGAAAGCCCCACGCCGGAGCAGTTTGCCCAGGCACTGGCCGCCCGTTAGACCTGCTGCAAGGCCCGCGGGCGATGGCTGCGCTGTTCGGCAGCAGGCGCGACGGCCTGTTGCAACTGGAAGTCAAACCTCAACTCGGCATATCGCCCGGCAACACCACGGGCACCGTCGTCGCGAAACTGCACTTCACCCACCAGGCCGTCGCGGGTGGCATAGGCAAAGTCGTCCCACAGGTACTTGTCCCCGGACAGGTTGATCTGGGTGGTCAGGTGACGGTGACCGGGAGCCGAGATAAAGAAGTGCACATGGGCCGGACGCTGGCCGTGACGGCCCAGTTGGTCAAGGCATTCCTGGGTCGGCCCCTGCGGGTCGCAGCCATAGCCCGAGGGCACGATGCTGCGGGCACGGTAGCGGCCCTGGGCATCGGTGATGATACGTCGGCGCAGATTGTACTCGGACTGGCTCTGGTCAAAGAACGAGTAGGTACCCTTGGTGTTGGCGTGCCATAGATCAACCGTGGCACCGGCCAGCGGTTGGCCCGAAAGATCGAACACCTGCCCTTCGAGGAACATCACGGTGGCAACACCCTCCTCGCTGCCGTCGTCCATCCGTGCCAACCCTTCGTACACCGGGGCACCGGCCACATACAGCGGGCCTTCGATGGTACGCGGGGCGCCGCCAGTCTGACCGGCCTGCTCGTCCTTGGCGTCCTGCAACAGGTCGATAAAATGCTCGATGCCCAGCCCGGCCACCAGCAGCCCGGCTTCCGAGCGGCCGCCCAGGCGGTTGAGATAGTCCACGGACTTCCAGAATTCATCTTCAGTGATGTCCAGGTCTTCGATGATTCTGGCGCTGTCCTGCAAGATGCGCAGGATGATGCTTTTCAGGCGCGGGTTGCCGTTATCGCTGGAAAAACCTGCGGCTTCCTTGAAGAAGCGCTGGATGACTTCGGTGTGGGAAATTTTCACGGTCATGGGGCTCACCTCATCTTGTTCTTGTGCAAGGGATAGAAAGCGTTAGCGGTCGTCGCTGTGGATCGAGGACGGGTGGCGGCACAGCCCTTCAATCTCGATATCCATGTAGGGAAAGAGCGGCAATTGCAGCAGGGTGTCATGCAGTTCTTCGACACTGACCACGTCGAACACGCTGTAGTTGGCGTAGTGCCCGGCGATGCGCCACAGATGGCGCCAGGTGCCTTCCTGCTGCAGCCGTTGAGCCAGTTGCTTTTCGTCGGCTTTGAGTTTTGCGGCCTTGGTCGGGTCCATGTCCAGGGGCAGATTTACGGTCATTTTTACGTGGAAAAGCATGGGGCTCTCCTTGAAGAAATAGGGGAAGTGGCTGTGGGAGCGGGCTTGCTCGCGATAGCATCAGCGCGGATGCACCGAGTCGTCTGCATCGCGAGCAAGCCCGCTGCCACAGGGGTTTTTCAGAGTGTCAGCGGCTAAAACGGGCCAGGCGCTCTTCGTCCAGCGTCAGGCCCAGGCCTGGAGTGCGCGGGATATGCAGCTCAAAATCACGGTACTGCGGCGCCTCGGTGACGATGTCTTCGGTCAGCAGCAGTGGCCCGAACAGCTCGGTGCCCCAGGTCAGTTGCTTGAGGGTGAGGAAAACATGGGCCGAGGCCAGGGTGCCCACCGAGCCTTCAAGCATGGTGCCGCCATACAGGGCGATACCGGCGGCCTCGGCGATATGAGCAGTGCGCAGCACTGCACGGGGCCCGCCGTTTTTCGCGATCTTGAGGGCAAATACACTGGCCGCACCGTCCGCCGCCAGACTGAAGGCGTCCTCGACACTTTCGATGGATTCGTCGGCCATGATCGGCGCCGGGCTGCGCAGATTCAGACGCACCTGCCCTGAACGATTAGCCCGGGAAATCGGCTGTTCGATCAGGTCGATACCGTGGTCACCTAGCACCTGGCAACCACGAATGGCCTGGGACTCGTCCCAATACTGGTTGACGTCAACCCGCACACTGGCGCGCTCACCCAGGGCCTTTTTGATCGCCAGCACATATTTGAGGTCCTGCTCCAGCGGGTTGGCACCGATCTTCAATTTGAAGATGCGGTGGCGTCGCAGGTCGAGCATCTGCTCGGCTTCGGCAATGTCACGGGCAGTGTCACCGCTGGCCAGGGTCCAGGCCACTTCCAGGCTGTCGCGCACGCGCCCGCCCAGCAACTCGCTGACCGCCAGCCCCAGGCGCTTGCCCTGGGCGTCGAGCAACGCGCTTTCGATACCCGATTTGGCAAAGGTATTGCCCTTGGCAATCTTGTCCAGGCTGTGCATGGCGGCGTTGATATTGGCCGCTGGCTTGCCCACCAGCATCGGTGCCAGATGCGCATCGATATTGGCCTTGATGCTTTCCGGGCTTTCGTAACCGTAGGCCAGGCCGCCGATGGTAGTGGCTTCACCGACACCTTCGATACCGTCGCTGCAACGCAGGCGCACAATCACCAGGGTCTGTTTGCGCATGGTGTGCATGGCCAGCGTATGCGGGCGGATGGTGGGCAGGTCGACGATCAGGGTCGTCAGGCTTTCAATCAGAATTTGGCTCATGGCAGTTGTCCTTTTTTATCAGAGAAGTCAGCCGAGGTCGCCGCCACCCACCGGCAGGGTTACGCCGGTGATATAGGAGGCTTCGTCGCTAGCCAGAAACAGGATCGCGCCGACCTGCTCATCGAGGCTGGCGTAACGTTTCATCAGGCTGCTGTCGAGGGTCTGGTCAACGATTTGCCGGTACCAGACTTGCTCCTCGGGGCTTTGCTCGTTCTCATTGCGCGCAATCCGCCGCGGTGGTGCCTCAGTGCCCCCAGGGGCAGTGGCGTTGACACGAATCCCGCGCTGGGCATTCTCGAACGCCAGGCAGGCAGTCAATGCATTCACGCCGCCCTTGGCCGCGCCGTAAGGAACGCGGTTGACGCTGCGGGTGGCGATTGAAGAAACATTCACAATCGCCCCGCTGCCCTGTTCGAGCATGTAGAGCAGCGCCGCATGGCAGCACCACAGAGTGGGGAACAGCGAGCGACGAACTTCGGCCTCGATTTCCTCGGCCCGGTAATGCTCGAACGGTTTGGCCCAGATGGTGCCGCCCACGTTGTTGACCAGCACATCGAGGCGGCCAAAGGTATTCACCGCTGCAGCCATCACCCGCACACAATCGGTGTATTGCTCCAGATCTGCAGTCAGGGCCAGCACGCCTTCGCCCTGCAGCTCAAAGACCAGCTCGGAACGGTCCACCGCAATCACTTGCGCGCCCTCGCCCAGCAGACGCTCGCACACGCGACGGCCAATGCCCTGGGCGGCGCCGGTAACCAGCGCGACCTTGTTGTGGAATCGGTTGTTCATGGCTAGCTCCAATCAAAGTATCAGGCCGCAGCGGCAAACTTCTCGTAGTAGAAATTGGCCGGGGTAATGCCCTGCTCGCGGATATACAGGTTGACCGCTTCCACCATCGGCGGCGGGCCGCACAGGTACACATCGACGTCGCCCTGGTTGAGGTGGCCCGGCTCGATATGCTGGGTCACATAGCCCTTGAGCGGGTGCTGGCTCTGCGGGTTGGCCACGCAGGCGCTGAAGCTGAAATTGGCGATGCGCTCGCTCAGGGCATGCAGGCGATCCAGCTCCACCAGATCGAAGTCGTTGCTCACGCCGTAGATCAGATGAACCGGGTGGGCACTGCCTTGCTCGGCGATTTTTTCCAGCATGGCGGTGAACGGCGCCAGCCCGGTACCACCTGCCAGCAACAACAAGGGCCGCTGGATCTGACGCAGGTAAAAGCTGCCCAAAGGGCCCGCCAGGGTCATGCTGTCGCCAGCCCTGGCGATGCCTGTCAAAAAGCTGCTCATCAGCCCGCCCGGGACATTGCGGATCAGGAAGCTGACCTCGCCATCCTTTTGCAGGGTGCTGAAGGAATAGGCTCGGCTCTGCCCGCTGCCGGGTACCTGCAGGTTGACATACTGGCCCGGCAAAAACGCCAGGCTGCCCAGGGACTCGCCCTTTATCGACAGAGCGATGGTGCTCTCGGACAACTGCTGCACATTGCTGATAACGGCATCAAAACTGGCCTGTTGGGTCTTGCACAAGGTCGAAGAAGCAGGCACCCGCAATACGCAGTCGCTGGCGGCGCGCATCTGGCAGGTCAGCACATAGCCCTGACCGGCCTCCTCTGCGCTGAGGGCGTCTTCGATATAGTCCTCGCCCAGCTCGTAGCGGCCAGCTTCGGCAAAGCACTTGCAGGTACCGCAGGCACCGTCGCGGCAGTCCAGCGGGATATTGATGCCCTGGCGGTAAGCGGCGTCAGCGACGGTTTCCTGGCCATTGGTCTCGATAAAACGGGTAACTCCGTCTTCGAAGTTGAGGGCAATTTGAAAACTCATAATGTACCTCGCAGGCAATGCCCGGCCCGGGCACCCACAGGCACTCTCAGGCACGCATCACAGCCTTGATCAGATGTGGTAGATGTCGATGACCTGACGCACGTAGTCATTCTTGAGCACGTCTTTCTTGGCCTTGATCAGCGGCTGTGGGCCGCGCATGTCGAGGGTGTAAAAGCTGGTGCCGAAGTAGCTGTCGGTGGTCTTGTAGCGAAAGCTGAGGGTGTGCCAGTTAAAACGCACTTGGCACAGGCCGTCGGCCTGGTCGACGATCTCGATATTGCTCAGGTTGTGCGAGGTGCGGGTGTCGGGCACGGTCGCGCTGGAGCGCTCGGTCTTGATGCGGAACACGCGATCTTCCAGGCCACCGCGGCTGCCGTACCAGATCAGCGAGATTTCGCTTTGCGGGTCTTCGGTAAGGCGGTCGTTGTCATCCCAGCACGGCATCCAGAAACTGGCATCGGCGGCGTACAGCTCAAGCCACTGATCCCACTGGCCGTCGTCCAGGTAACGCGCTTCGCGGTACAGAAAATCCCGCACGATGGGGTAAAGGCTATTCATTGCACAGCCTCCACGGGGATCAGCGCGGGCTCGCCACCAGCCGCCTTGAGCATGGTTTGCTGCCAGTATTTATGTTGCAGCACAAACAGGCCTTCGTCTTCGGTACGCACCCCGGACAACAGCGGCTTGAGGTCGATTTCTGCGGCGGCGGCATCGGCGCCTTCGACCCAGTGTTCGGCTCCGCGAGACATGTCATTCCAGCCGCGACCTGCACCGTAACCGGTCTGGCAGGAGCGGAACTCTTCCAGATCGTCCGGAGTGGCCATGCCGCTGACGTTGAAGAAATCTTCGTACTGACGGATGCGCTTGGTGCGCGCCTCACTGCTTTCGCCTTTGGGCGCGATGCAGTAGATGGTGATCTCGGTCTTATTCACGGAGATGGGCCGGGCAATGCGGATTTGCGAGCTGAACTGGTCCATCAGGTACACATTGGGGTACAGGCACAGGTTACGCGAGTTCTCGATCATCCAGTCGGCACGGGCCTGGCCGAAATCACGGGCCAGTTCGTCGCGGCGCTCGTAGGCCGGACGATCTTCGGGGTTGGCCCAGCGAGTCCAGAGCAGCAGATGGCCATGGTCGAAGGAGTAGAAACCGCCGCCGCCCTTGGCCCAGCTGCCGGCGCTCATGGTTTTGATCTCTTCACCCGCTTCACGCAGGGTGCGCTGGTTTTGCGTGGCCGCGTAGTTCCAGTGCACGGAGCTGACGTGATAGCCATCGGCGCCGTTTTCGGCGGTCAGTTTCCAGTTGCCTTCGTAGATATAGGAACTGGCACCGCGCAGCACCTCCAGGCCATCGGCGGACTGGTCGACGATCATGTCGAT
Organism: Pseudomonas sp. FSL R10-1339; assembly: GCF_009600545.1. Lineage (NCBI taxonomy): Bacteria > Pseudomonadati > Pseudomonadota > Gammaproteobacteria > Pseudomonadales > Pseudomonadaceae > Pseudomonas > Pseudomonas sp. FSL R10-1339. The sequence continues at coordinate 15,393 of NZ_WIVQ01000096.1, forward strand.
GATCTTGGCGGATTCACCCAGATGCTCGGCCAGGGATTTCACATCGGGGTTGAGGCTGCCAAACAGAAAGCCGCGATAGGACTCGAAGCGGGCCACTTTGGTCAAATCATGGGAGCCTTCGCAGTTGAAGCCTTCGGGGTAACCGGCGGCGCCCGGATCCTTGACCTTGAGCAGCTTGCCGCTGTTGTTGAAGGTCCAGCCGTGAAACGGACAGGTATAGCTGGCGCGGTTGCCGGTTTTGTGCCGGCACAGCATGGCGCCGCGATGGCTGCAGGCGTTGAGAAAGGCGTTGAGTTCACCGGCCTTGTTACGCGCGATAAAAATCGGCTGGCGGCCCATGGTGGTGGTCAGGAAGTCGTTGACGTTGGGGATCTGGCTCTCGTGGGCGAGGTAGATCCAGTTGCCCTCGCTACAAAATAATTTCCTTTAAAAACATAGACTTGTCTGTTTTGAAGGGTTTGTTTTTTGGAAGTAAAATTTGGAAGTAATTTTGTAACTTCCAAATCAAGAAACCCAGCCTAATCGCTGGGTCTTTTATTGCCTAAAATTTGACCAATCCGTTGATCACGATTCAAGCGTGGGATTTACTGAATGGACTGGAACACAGTAACAACTGAAAATCAGACTATGGGACTCCACTCCTACACACCAAAAAACCACCATAGGGCTATCGGACACGATGGTTGGATAGGTGCGTAATTGCATTCACTTGACCACCTGTTTGCATTCGACTTGACCACTGATTTGCATCGGATTTGACCGGCAGGCTTCCTACCCATGAGCGGCAGCAGTCGACCCAGATCGGACACTCGCAGCGGCCAGTTTTGGCTTGCCAGCGATCAATCCACGGGCCGCGAAATGCTAAAAGTGCTTCCCGCAGCCAGGTTGGATTAGACATCAATAACAATACGAGCGAATACGCCATTGGAGTCCATATGTCTCGTGGCTAAACCTGTACTCACCTAGAAGCTCCAGAGTGCACCTTATGTCGATACACGCCTCGACACAGGCATGGCCCCTAGCGTTTAAAATGGACTGCTCAAATAGCAATTGGCTATCATAGGGGATGCCCGCGAATCGGCATTTTTCGGATCGTTACTCCAGTGTTCTCAAACCACTAGTTTGCGATTGAGGGCGCCCATTCGATCTTAGCCACATGTACCTGCTAGCCAGCTGGCATGACAAGGATCTTTTCATGCAATGCGACAAAACCGACCCTAATGGTTTCTATGCAGTCCTGGGCGTGAGCCCCGCCGCCACTGATGAACAGATCAAGGCAGCATATCGCAGGCGTGCGATGGACCTGCACCCTGACCGTAACCCCGCGAAAGACACCACTAAGCTATTTCAATTCTTGAATGAGGCTTACGCAGTGCTCTCAAACGCGGAATTGAGAGCCGAATACGATAGAGGGGAGCCCGAAAATACACGCGCCGAACCAACAGCGCCTGCGATCCCGGACCCTGTAATCTGTACGATCTGCGCGAAGGTGTCAGCCCAGCCTAGGGTAGTGGTTTTCCGCTCCGTGAAAAGCTTCCTTTTGGTTACTCTGCGGAAGCCTATAGCTGGTGTCTACTGTAGTGACTGTGCTCAGAAGCAGTCGTTGAAAGCGTCTGCAATCACCTGGCTGCTGGGTTGGTGGGGCTTTCCGTGGGGGCCGATCTATACGCTACAGGCGCTAGTGACGAACATGTTCGGAGGCACACACCCACCTCTTGAGAATGCCCGGATGCTGGGCTACCAGGCTTACTATTTCTACGCGACTGGTCGGCCCGACTTGGCGCAGTCACTTGCTAAAAGCGCGATGAAGTACTGCAAAAAAATACCAAGCGAATCGAGCTCTGGAGGGGCATCAGTAAAAGAGATAGAGAGCCTAACCGGAAACCTTGAATTTTTTATGCGGGAGCTAGGAGGCCACACCGAGGCCAAGCAGCTAAAAAGCAGCTGGGGGCTGATCCATAAGCGCTTCTTCATCCATTTGGGTGCAGTCGTCGCTGTAGGCTTAGGGATTGCCGTTGCTGTGATCAATGCACCAGCATCTAATTACACCCCGCCGCGAGGACCAATGCCCTACTCAGCTCAGCCTGTAGCTGCACAATTACCAACCGACCCTAACGGAAAAACAGCTCAGAATAGCCCTACCGCAGTTTCAACGAAGGCAGTCGCCAGGCCGGCCTATGTCAGGCCTAAAACAACTCCGAATGGCAGGCCATGGCCGAAAAACGCAGGTTATCTGGCTGGCGAGCCTCAAACCCACACATCCGGTCATTCAGAAATCACAATCGACAATGGGCGAAACAGTTCGGATGTCTTTTTGAAGCTCGTGGCGCTACAAGGGACCGTGGCTAGACCGGCACGGCAGGTATTCATCCCAGCGCACAGTCAATTCACGATGAAAAGCCTCACGTCGGGCCGCTATGACGTTCGATATCGAGATCTCAATTCCGGTGGATTATCTCGATCGGAATCCATGCAATTAACTGAAAAGACCACGTATCGCGGTACTGAATACGCCGTGATCACACTCACCCTCTATAAAGTAGCGAATGGGAACGCAGCGACCTACTCGCTTTCTGAAGATGAGTTTTAGCTCAGAGGTTGGCTTGCGCATTGCCAACATATTCAAGAAGAATATCTATAGGTAATGGTGCATCCATGTGGTGCGGCCGCACAAAAATCTCGCTTAACCGACGTCAGCTTCTGGCCGGTTTCTGCCAGTGCAGACAGGCTGGAGGGCGGCGACTTGCCCCCTGTAGGCAGGAAGCGTGTTGGTGAAAT